>JAFQKZ010000129.1 GCA_017414725.1 Clostridia bacterium | reverse complement strand
TAGATTTTAAAATGTATCAAGATCTTTTTTTAGAATAATATACATAAAACAACAATTTATTTACAAAAGTTTATACAAATCTTTTATTAAATGAGAATGATGAGCAGATATTTACACATTAATAGTTAGTTTTATGATAAAAATATAGCTATTTATGGATTTATTTAATTTGGCAGTTAAGATTTTGAAAAGCAGCCATTTAACAGAAGAAACACTTGAAGAAATAAAGGGTATTGCCAAAAAGTATTGGGTGGGTTCTAAAGAAGGCAAGACAGAAATTCTGTATAAAGGAAACCCGGTGTTAAAAAAAGTTTCATCTAAACTACAAAATCGTTATAGTAATGATATCAACCAGGGACGAGAGGGAGAAAAGAATATGAAATATTTTGTGTTTGAAAGAGATAGGGAAGGTACATGCTATCACGAATTTTATAAAGGTAAGTGGGATAATAAAACATTCTGGAAAACAGATTCATTATGTATTTACGACGATATTTTGTCGGATAATATTGGGTTTGTACAAGCAATAAGAGCTGTGATTCCTAATTATGATTCATATGGTGTTACAGAGATATCTGCTGAACAGTGGAATGAAATAGGTAGTTTAATTACAAACAAATATAACAGCTCCATAGATTTGTATCAGGAGGCGGATAGGTGGTTAAGGAAAGTTTTTCAAGAATATGACTGTTTCACTATTTTAGGGATATAAATTTATGTTTTAACCTGCTATGAACATTACAAGGAAAATTTTGGCATCCAAATTATACAATATTTATAGAGAAATATATAGGCACAGATTATGTTATAAATAACTTATGTAATGATAAAAGTGAACAATAATTTATTATGTGTCACTACATTTTTAATTAAAAATTGAGAAAATTTTCGAATTAATTTTCGTTAAATATTTTAAAATAATATATAAATCACTGTCAAAACTGCTTTCATGTAATCAGTTTTGACAGTGTTTTTTTACATTATGAATGGTTTGATATGTAATCTTTAATATAACAAACTATAAAATTTATTGTTAAAATCCCGTTTTGAAAAAGGAAAAATGTTTTTTATGTATTACCTGGTTAAAAGTTAATCAAACATGTATAAAACAAATTTTGTGGCAATGCTCAAACCAAAAAACATCTATTTTGCGTGTACATTCTCAGTAGATAAAGTAAAATTTTTATTATTCAAATCTAATTTTAATAATGATTTACAAAGTGAATTTAAACTTCTAAAATTCTTATTACTAAGGTTTTAAAGCTTTTTTTGCACGAAAATTGCGCTTAAAGAGAGCGTTTAGCGAACGATTGAACGTTGTTCAACTCGAAAAAATTATGAACAAAGTGTAAATTTTTTTGAGGATTTTTAGGGGTTATAGGGTACTCCCTGAGACGGCTCTCGGTTTATTTGTACACCAAGAGCCAGTGCTTGTTACCTCACAATTTTGAAATTTTTTTGAGAATTTTTTTGCATGAAAATTTAATGTTAAAAAAATAACGAAAAAATAATGTGGGTTGACAAATCTTGAATTCGATGTATAATTAATGATACAGTAGCAAGAGTAGAGTTAGAAGAACAAGTATTCAGGGTAATAAACAGTTATCATTTTTTGTTCGCGAACTAAAATATTAATATTGCTGACGCAAGGAAAACGGCGGCCAACCGAGTGCAACAGATCGGGAACTGAACCAAAAGCAAAGATGCAAAACTTAAAGCATGGGTTTTGTCGAATACGTATATTATGAACGTACTCACTTACTTTTTGTAAGTGGGTACGTTTTTATTTTATAAATTATTTAAAGGAGAGAAGTTATGAATAATAAAAGGATAAAAATAACACTTCCAAAAGAGGAACACGAACAAATTAAAAGAAATGCTGAGTTTTTCGGAATGAATGTTTCTGCATATATCCGAAAGATGGCTGCTGATGCGGACACGATAAGTCTCAATTTTAAAAGTGTAGAAGAACATACTAAATATTTAAATATACAGCGACGTGCTGTTATGGAGTTGATATACACTATAATAAAAACAGGGAATTATACTCCAGCAG
>JAFQKZ010000128.1 GCA_017414725.1 Clostridia bacterium | reverse complement strand
TATTTTTATTATTTTTATTTTTTAAAATCAGGCGTGTGTATACACATGAAAATTAATATAAAATTATATATAAACAAGAAATATATCATAAAATTATTAAGTATATTTATGACTGTTATGAGTTCTGTTATCATAATGTCAAAATTGTGCTCAGATTTTTTCGCCGACAATAATATTAATAATTCTGTAAAATTACCTATAATTATGTACCACCTAGTTTTTAAAAATACTGATAATAAAAATAAATTTATAATTTCTGAGAGCACTTTCGAAGAAGATTTAAAATATATCAAAAATAATAATTATACGACTATCTTGGTCCGAGATTTAATAAATTACGTCGAAAATAAATGTGATTTGCCTGAAAAACCTATCTTGTTAACTTTCGATGACGGTGCGTATAATAACTATTTGTATGCTTTTGAACTTGCCAAAAAATATAATATGAAATTCGTGTTTTCGCCCATTTGCCACGAAATAGAAAAATATTCAAAAATTTGTGATAAAAATCCAAAATATGCTTATGCTACCTGGGAAAATATATCTGAAATGTCAAATAGTAATTTAATAGAAATCCAAAATCATACGTATAATTTGCATTCTTGTAAAAAACCTAGAATCGGCTGCAAGAAAATTATGGGTGAATCTGACGAAATTTACGAAAAGATATTGACAGAAGATATCCAAAAAGCGCAAGATTTAATTAAAAATCATACAAATTGTTCCCCTACAGCGTTTGTATATCCGTTTGGTGCTATAAGTAAAAATACTAATGATATTATCAAAAAACTTGGGTTCAAATCTAGTTTTCTGTGCGAGGATAAAATTAATGTCATTACCCGAAATCCGGAATGTTTATATAATCTAAAAAGATTTTTGCGTAAACCCGGTATTTCTTCTGAAAAATTTTTCAAAAAATTCGAATAAAATATTATAAAATTTCTATAATTTTAGTAGGTGATTATAATTTTATGCTAAATCTAAGTATTCAAAAAATCATAAATATTACTAAAAATTATGTAAAAAAAATAGAAACCAAACCTGATTTCTCAAATAATACAAACCTAAACATAGATATTAAAAACAAATTAAAAGATATTAGTCTTGAAATTAATAACACTAAACAATGGTTCAACACGGAAACTGACAACGAATTAATCGATGCCAGTATCCATAAATTAATTACATTGAACTCTGAGTATAAATATTTACTATCTAAAATCAAATAATTTTTAATTTTTTAATCTCGGATACTGCTAGCTGGTCGCATCTTTCGTTTTCAGGATGTCCAGCGTGACCTTTTATCCAGACTACTTTCAAATCATGTCGTTCCAGTAATTCCAATAATAATTCCCATAGATCTATATTTAGGACTTTTTTATTATCACTTTTTTTCCAGTTATTTTTTGACCACGCATATACCCATTTCTTTTCGATGCTATCGCATAAATATTTCGAGTCGCTGTAAAGAGTTATCTTACACGGCTCTTTTAAAATCTTCAGAGCTTCTATAAACGCTGTGAGTTCCATTCTATTATTAGTAGTTTCGGGTTCTCCCCCGGAAATCACTTTCTCATGATTTTTATAACGCAAAACAGCACCCCAGCCGCCAGGGCCGGGATTGCCGCTACATGCTCCATCGGTGTATAT
>JAFQKZ010000127.1 GCA_017414725.1 Clostridia bacterium | reverse complement strand
TTCACAGTAGGCTGTTTTTTCTTATGCAATTTTTTATATATTAACTTAATTAATTCAAGAAACATCTTTGTCATAGTCATCACCCCCTATGACATTTCGTGTGTCGGGGCGTACTAAACAAGGATTTATCCCTACTGCTGTTTTTATTATATCAAATCCGAAAAATATTTTAATATTGATATTTTTTTGATGTATAAATATAATAATAGTAGTAAATGTATTAACCGTCAAGACGGCTAGTCGTTCACCGTTTAAATAAACTTAAATTAGTCGTACTTTTTGGGTGAAGTGGCGACTATTTTATTATGTCTTTTAAAGTTTTTATTATTTTCAAAGATGTTAAAATCAATGTCAAAATAAGTAAAATTTCTTGAGACATACTTCATACCCCCTTTCATGATGAGGGTACGACTAGCCACCTTTTAGACTAAACATTTACTACTTGTTTTATTATACCAAACTTTAAAAAATTTTAATATTGATTTTTTTGGGGACAATAATATAATAATAGTAGTAGTAAATGTATTAACCGTTAAGACGGCTAGTCGTTCTAAAGAAACATATTAATTGAAATAGTCACTTTTAGAAGGGGCGACTATTTTTTATATCCAAAAACGTTTTTACAATTTTTAAAGTTAATAAAATTAACGTTAATATTGCTGTTGCTTTTTGAATCATATTCATACCCCCTTTCATATGGGGTACGACTAGCCACCTCTTAGACTAAACATTTACTACTTATTTTATTATACCAGACTTTAAAAAATTTTAATATTGATTTTTTTGATTATTATAATATAATAAATAGCAGTAGGGATTTTGCGAATTAATCCTTGTTAATTATTATAACTACAATCGAATTTTCAGCCTTCACAGTAGGCTGTTTTTTCTTATGCAATTTTTTATATATTAACTTAATTAATTCGAATAATACCTTTGTCATAGTCATCACCCCCTATGACATTTCGTGTGTCGGGGCGTACTAAACAAGGATTTATCCCTACTGCTTTTTATATTATATCAAATCTGAAAAATATTTTAATATTGATTTTTTTGGAGATAATAATATAATAATAGTAGTAAATGTATTAACCATTTTGGTGGCTAGTCATTTGTGTCATAAGATTTGAATATTATTAAATAGTCATCACTTTGACCTATGGTGACTATTTTATTATGTCTTTTAAAGTTTTTATTATTTTCAAAGATGTTAAAATCAATGTCAAAATAAGTAAAATTTCTTGAGACATACTTCATACCCCCTTTCTGTTGAGGGTACGACTAGCCACCTTTAGACTAAACATTTACTACTTGTTTTATTATATCAGACTTTAAAAAATTTTAATATTGATTTTTTTAGATACTGTAATATAATAAAAATAGTAAGAGCAGAACCATTTCAAAGATGGCTAGCTCTTCAATTATAAAGACCATTTAGCTGTCTGAGTTTTGGAAGATGAAAGACAGTTAATTTTTATGTGTATAGAATTTATATAAAAGTATTAAAATTAATACAGTCATAGTATAATCAAACACCATATGCACTTACCTCCTGTTTTCAGAAGGATAGAGCCAAACCATCTTTCGTGAGCTATACTCTTACTATAAATTTAATTATATTTTATAATTAATAAAAAATCAAGATACAATTTTGTTAAGCTCAAATAACACAAAAATTATTAAAAGCCCAATCAAGGGCTTTATATTATATTTTATTTAATTATATATTTATGTTTTGCTGACGAGTTCGATATATTCATCGAGCTCAGATTTTATATTACTGACCTGTGGCCCGAAGACTATCTGAACGCCGGTACCGCTCTGGATAACCGCAGAGCAACCTGTAGTTTCAAGGATTTCTTTATTTACTTTATCTTCCTGATTTACTGTTATGCGTAGTCTTGTCGCGCAACAATCTAAATCTGATATGTTATCTATGCCACCGAGGCCATCTACTATATTTTTCAAAGTTGTATTTTTAGAAATCTGAAAATCTTTTTTTGTATAGAGTTTAGATTCTTGGTTTTTATCTTCACGGCCGGGAGTTTTCAGATTAAACTTAATAATTACAAACTTAAACAAGAAATAGTAAATTACAGAATATACAAGTCCTATGGGGATAATATACATCCAGTTTGTTTTTGAGTTGCCTTGTAGTATTCCGAATAATAGTAAATCTATAAACCCGCCCGAGAACGTCATTCCGACGGTAATTTTAAATATATGCATGAGCATGAACGAGATTCCGGCGAAAACGCAATGTATAGCATATAAAACCGGAGCTACAAATAAAAACGTGAATTCAATAGGCTCTGTGATGCCCGTAAGAATACTCGTGATAGCGGCAGACAGCAACAATCCACCAACAATTTTTTTCTTGTCTGAATTTGCGGTATGGTACATAGCGAGAGCCGCCGCAGGTAACCCAAAAATCATAAATGGGAATTTCCCCGACATAAATCTTGCTGCACCTATACTAAATCTTGAAATATTTGGGGATGCAAGTTCAGCGAAGAATATTTTCAAAGCACCTGTTACATAACGACCGTCTATAATTTCCGCGCCACCGAGAGCTGTTTGCCAGAACGGGGTGTAAAACACGTGATGTAGTCCAAACGGAATCAAAGCACGTTCTATAATACCGTAAACAAAAGTTCCAAAATAATTAGAAGCGGTCACAAGTTTACCGAGATTATACATACCTGTTTGAACGCACGGCCAGATAAAATACATAATTATACCTAAGATAATATGGCACAGACATGAAATAATAGGAACAAATTTCACGCCACTGAAAAAAGATATTATGCTGGGCAACTTAATTTTATAGAATTTATTATGTAGATACGAAACTAAAAGACCTACTATGATACCGCCGAAGACACCCATTTCAAGAGTTTTTATACCGCAAGCGTAATCAATAGAACCTTCTCTGAGGACTCCGGGAGCAAATCTGCCATGCAATTCTAACAAACAAGATATAGTTTTATGCATGATTACAAAAGACATAAACGCAGAAATTGCGACTGTACTTTTTTCTTTCGAAGCCATGCCTATGGCTACACCCATAGCAAATATCACAGGCAAGTTGTCAAAAATAATGCTACCTGTTTCGCGCATTACTACAAATACAGAATTCCAGAAAGTACCCGAACCCAGAATATTATTTAGATTATAAGAATTTATCATTTCGGGGTTTGAAAAAGATGCGCCTACACCCAATAACAAACCTGCGATAGGCAATATAGCTATTGGGAACATAAAACTTTGTCCGACTTTTTGTAAAATACTAAATAACGAGCCAAAAAATTTTTTAAATTTCAACAAAACAGGCACCTTCTTTAATTTAAAATTAAATATTTTTAATTTGGCATGGGATATATATTTGACTTAGGTTCGCCATAGTTATATGAAATCACGTCATACACCAATGCATCGCGTCTTTCATGCGGATAAGCTCTGAAATACGTCATATTTTTCATATTGGTAATAATCATGGCAGCATCCGGGCAGAATCCACTTTTTTTAATATAATCCAAGTCTATACGACATAAAAGAGTACCTTTTTTTACTTTTTGGCCATCGCGAACATAACATTTAAAGCCCTGGCCCTTTAATTTCACAGTATTGATGCCTATGTGAATCATGATATCGGCACCATGTTCGTCACGAATACAATAAGCATGTTTAGCTTTAGCGATAGTTACTATACGTCCGTTTACTGGGGAAACGATTCTGGGTTCATACAAATCAATAGCAATGCCATCGCCTAAAATCCTGTCGGCAAATATTTTATCAGGCATGCAAGATAAATCATAGTATCTTCCTAAAGCTGGAGTAGCTATTCTTTCGGTAGTTTTTCCTCGATAGAAACTATTACTTCTGTGTTCCTTGTCTATTTTTTTTGAGATATGTCTGTACTTTGTGTTGTAATAAGCCCAATACAAAAAATCGTATGATACTTTTTTAAATTTGTCTATTGCTACTAGTAATTTATTATCATCATATCTAATTGGCATTCATATCACCTGTTAATATTATTTTACAAAAATCTCACATGATCTTTAAAATTTTTGGTATTCATTCCTATGATTATTTTTTTAGTCTTGCAAACTTTAGCCGGTGGCACAGAAAGTTCGTTTACGCCCATGGTAACAAACAGCGGGACGAGCTCTTCGTTAAAAGCCATATCGCCACAAATTTTAACAGGTATATTATTTTTATAAGCAGATTCCGTGACATTTTTAATTAATCTCATAACAGCATGTTGAGTAGAAGCATTACAAATATCGTTCATAACAGGGCTCTGTCGGTCAACAGCAATTGTATATTGTGACAAGTCGTTCGTACCGATACTGAAGAAATCCACTTCCGGAGCCAATTTATCGCTCATAATCGCCGCTATGGGAGTTTCTATCATGATTCCCAATTTCATATTTTCGTTAAAGTCTATATTTTTATCTGCAAGATCTTGACACACAAGACCGATATGTTTTTTAATTTCTCTTATTTCTTTAGCGGAAGTTATCATTGGGAACATTATGGACAAATTACCATAAACAGAAGCTCTGTATAGAGCTCGGAGTTGTGTTCTGAATATTTCCGGATTTTTCAAACAAAATCTTATTCCTCGGCGACCTAAAGCCGGATTTTCTTCTTGTTCAAGATTCATATAACTCGCAGTTTTGTCTGAACCTATATCCAGAGTTCTTATTACAACTTCTTTATCGCCCATTGTTTCTAAAACTTCTTTATAAATTTCCAGTTGTTCGTCTTCGCTAGGATAACTATCTCTATCAAGATATATAAATTCACTTCTTAAGAGTCCTATGCCGTCGGCACCAGCTTTAGAAATAGACTTAAGCTCGTTAAAAGTGTTCATATTTGCGCACAATCTAATACGTTTTTCATCTTCGGTAATACATGGGACGTGCACTAATTTTAATAAATCTGCGTTTAATTTTTTATAATTTTCGTTTCTTTGTGATAATTCTTGTATAGTACTTTCGTCAGGCTCAACGTATACTTTGCCTTCGTAGCCGTCTACAATAGCGTCTTTTCCGTGCATATACGGATGCAAGTCATCGCCTATATTAACTATCATAGGTACGTTCATGGTCCGTAACAATATTGCACTATGAGAATAATATGATCCGTACTTAGAAATAAAAGCACGAACACCGCGTTGTTTTATTTGAGAGATTTGGCTGGGAATAAAATCTTCGGCACACAAAACCAGTTCTTGACCTACGACTTTATGAGCTTTTGTCTTGTTTTGAAGAAAATTTATAATACATATAGAAATATCCAGAACATCTTGAGAACGTGATCTTAAATACGGATCAGACATTTGTTCGAATTTTTTTTCAAAAATTTTCGCGGTATCCCAGACAGCTGTTTCGGCATTGACTTTTTTTCTTGATATTATGCTCACAACAGAATCTTGATAGTCTCTGTCTTTTATCATAAACATATGGGCTTCGAAAATAGCGTTATGTGCGACACTTTCAAAATTTTCTGCTAATTTTCTGAAATAACCTACGGCACTTTTCGTAGCTTCTTCAAATCGCTCTACTTCTTTTGGTATATCTGTATTGTCAATTAAATATATGTCGAACATAGGTGTTTCGTCTTCTCTTGTGTCAAAACATAACGTTCCGAACGCTAAGCCTTCAGATGCACTGGTTCCTTCCAAAATAATCATTCAAGATTTCTCCCCTTTCTATAAATCTTATAATTTTTATTATTTTATATTATTTTTGACGCATGTATCTTTTATATATTTTTGATTCGGTTATATAACTCGGCAAAAGAGTATTTCTTAGAGTTTCGGGATCAGCCGGTTTAATTCTTTTTATACCGAGATCTGGGGTTTCTGCTATAAATTCATGATTCACCATGAGCTGTAACAAACTTTGCATGGCTTCTTTTTCATCGTAACCGTCTACTCGTAAAATAAAATCCGTATCTTTTTGCAATTCCATAGTCAAGAGAGAAAATATTCCTTTGCCATCTCCCTCACGGTCATTCGAGCAATTTATAAAAGTTATTTTTGATTCAAATTCTATGGATCTGCTAACTAATTGTCCTGCCGGTCTTGCGTGTAAACCGCTTTCTCCGAACCATTTTAGTTTTTTTTCTATCATAAAATTTCTAACCTCTGCACTAATTTATAATAATTTATAATAAAATTACACAAACTATAATTACAATAATATAATAAATAATATAAATATAAAATAAAATATGTGACGTTTTTCTTATTATATTTTTCTTTTATATTTTTTATATATCTTATTCATTAGAAATTATACTCACATAATTAAATTTGTCAATAATTATTTATTTCGACGAAAAATTATACAAATAATTTACACAATTTTTTTATATTTATACATTTTTGATAATTTTTATGGGTAAAATTTGGGTTTAAATTTCGCTTGATATTATAAAATAAAAATTTTTTAATTATATTGATTATACTAAAGAATTTTGGAAGGGTGCGTAAAATTGAGAAAAAAATCCAATTTTCTCAGGTTTTCAAGCGCAATCTCAATTACTGCAATGTTTAATTTAATCCCTGCGTTTTCTGCTTCCGGTATTAATATCAATAATAAACATGACTCAGAAAATATAACCCAAAATTTTTTGCAAGAAGTTTGTGAAGTTTGTCAGGAAAAATTACAAGAAAAATCAAAAGAAATAAACAAAAATAATATAAATAATAAAGGAGATGAGTTAAGTTTGACAAAAAATCAGAGTGTATTAAATTGGATAGAAGAAATGAAAAAATTAGTTAATCCAAAAGATATAATTTGGATAGACGGTTCGGAAAATCAAATAAAAAAATTATATAAAAAAGCTTGCGAAAATAATGAATTAATAGAGTTAAATCAAGAAAAAATGCCCGGATGTTATTTGCATAGAACTGCTCTTAATGACGTAGCTCGTGCCGAAGACCGGACTTTTATATGTACAAAAACTCGTGAGGAAGCCGGACCTACCAATAACTGGAAAGACCCTCAACAAGCATATGAATTATTATATAATATAGCCCGTAACAGCTACAAAAATAAAACTATGTACGTGATTCCGTATTCTATGGGAGTCCCGGGCTCCGAGTTTTCAAAAATAGGCATAGAAATAACAGACAGTATCTATGCTGTGTTAAATATGAACATCATGACTCGCGTAGGGCAAGAAGTTTTAGATGAACTTGACGACCTGGGAGAAAATTATGATGGTTGGGTCAGAGGCTTGCATTGTTCTTGTAATATCGATGAAAATAAAAGATATGTGTGCCATTTCCCGCAAGATAATACTATTATATCTGTGAATTCAGGATATGGCGGCAATGTATTGCTTGGCAAAAAATGCCTTGCTCTCAGAATAGCATCTTATTTGGGTCGTAAAGAAAAATGGCTCGCTGAACATATGTTAATTTTAGGTATTCAAAAACCTGACGGAGAAATAATATATGTTTGTGCTGCTTTCCCATCTGCGTGCGGAAAAACCAATCTTGCTATGATTATACCGCCTGAGATTTATCAAAAACAGGGCTATAAAGTTTGGTGTGTGGGAGACGACATAGCTTGGTTGCGTATAGGCGATGACGGAAGATTATGGGCTATAAATCCCGAGAACGGATTTTTTGGAGTTGCTCCTGGGACTAATAACAAATCAAATCCCAATGCTATGCAAACTATATCGCACGATACTATTTATACAAACGTTGTTCAGAATCTTGACGATAATACAGTATGGTGGGAAGGAATGGGCAATAATCCCCCTGCAAACGCTATAGACTGGACCGGCGAATTCTGGAACGGCCAAACTTCAAATCATAAAGGTGCTCATCCAAATAGTCGTTTTACCGCTCCTGCCAAGAATTGTCCGATTATCAGTCCGGAGTTTGATAATCCCAACGGTGTACCGATATCTGCGATTATATTTGGAGGCCGAAGATCAGATACAATTCCGTTAGTATACGAATCAAGAGATTGGAATCATGGTGTATTTATCGGTTCAACGATATCTTCAGAAACTACGGCTGCGATTACCGGTCAGGTCGGTGTCTTAAGGCATGATCCTATGGCTATGATTTCGTTCTGCGGATACAACATGTCAGATTACTTCGAGCACTGGATATCTATGGGTAAATTATTAGGAGATAAAGCACCGAAAATTTTTGGCGTGAACTGGTTTAGAAAAGACGACGCAGGGAAATTCCTGTGGCCCGGCTACGGTGATAATTTTAGGGTTTTAGACTGGATAATCAAACGTTGCGAGAATAAGTTAGGTGCTCGCGAAACCCCAATAGGTTACGTCCCGCACGCTCAAGATATAAACATCAAAGATTTAGATATACATTCTCGAGATTTAGTTAAGTTACTAGAGTTAGATATCTCAGACCTCGAGCAAGAAACTTTGGAAATAAACAAGTTCTATAACAAGACTTTAGAAAACAATATCCCTGTTGAGCTCAGACAAGAGCTGAATAATCTTCAGGATAATCTGTGAGAAATATTTTGAATTATATAAAGAGTCCAGAGTTTGTGCTCTTTTTAAAATTATTTATAGAAACCTCTTAGACTAGACAAACTAGAATCCTCAAGCTATAAACATCAAAGATTTAGATATACATTCTCGAGATTTAGTTAAGTTACTAGAGTTAGATATCTCAGACCTCGAGCAAGAAACCCTGGAAATAAACAAGTTCTATAACAAGACTTTAGAAAATAATATTCCTGTTGAGCTTAGACAAGAGCTGAATAATCTTCAGGATAATTTATGAGTAATATTTTGAATTATATAAAGAGTCCAGAATTTGGGCTCTTTTTTGTTTTTAAGATTTATTTGTGTATTATATACAAAAATTATTTTATAGTCTTGAAATATATATATATATAATAAAATCACAATTTGTAAATCAAAATTGTATATTTTATATAAAGAAAGGATTGATTGGTATGTCAGGTCCAGCCATGTCACAAAAACTTAGAACAAACCTACTTTTTTTAAATTCCAAACCCTCTATTGACAAAAAATAAAATTATGATAAAATATAAATATACTATTAATCGAAATAGTAATTAAAAATAATTTGGAGGATTTTTATAATGAATTTCAAAAAAACTTGTAAATCTATTGCTTCGTTTGTTTTAGGTGCCGGAATGGTGTTCAGCGGTCTCGCTTCTAATAATCTTTCTAAGGCGTTGTTTACGGAAGAATGTCGCGACGCATTGATAAGATTAAACAATAGAGACTATTGGAAGGATTTTATAGAAAGTTTATATGAATTACCTAACGTGAGACAAGGTTTGAAGCGGCGTCTGCCGGAGAACTATGAAAAATATATCGAGTGTCAGTTAAAAAAATCTACTGAAGACTTTGCACAATGCTTCACTGATGACAGTCCGTGGAAAGAAGAAGAATTTGACTACAACCGATACAAATGCTTCCTCCTGACATACCTATCCTGGACTATCAGCGACTGTATAAATACCTCAGACCCAAAACTAACTATCAACCTACTACCCATAGATTACCTTCCGCTAAAGAATTTGCTGAGCACCATCACAGACTGGTTAGACTGCCAAGAAACGGACCAAATAATACATGACTATCCCATGTACTTTTTCACGAAAGAAAGTAGGGATAAACTTGAATCCCACTTACGTGCCGCCATGCCACCAGAGTTAGTAAGCGAAGAACATCTGAGACTGCTGTACAAACTGGGTACTCAGCGACCTAACGGATACCACATACTGAGCTCCTTACGTTGCTGCGGAATGACACTAAAACACTTACTAATCCTATCGTGTGCTGATACAAAAATAAACCCCAGCATGTGGGCACTGGTAATAACT
>JAFQKZ010000126.1 GCA_017414725.1 Clostridia bacterium | reverse complement strand
GGAGCAGCTTCTTCATATTTTTCAAAAATTCCGTGTTTTTTGTAATATTCGTAAATAAATTTAATATTATCTGCGTGACTCTCATGATAATCTAAAGCTCTATGAGTAAGAGAATCTGTATTGTCTGTTCTATAATTATATAGCTTGTCCGTAATGCAAACTATTCTATTACACATAGCGTTACAGATCATATTAAACGCCTGATCTTCCCCGTAGGCTTTAACACGTTCGTTAAATAATATTTTATTTTCTTTTAAGAATGAAGTCTTGTACACTCCGGACCAAACTACTTCTTTGATAATATTGAAGACCGGCTGATTTATAATTTCTTCTTTATCGGCACTATGAATCAAAATATCAGTATTATATTCTTTAGATTTATTATAACAAATCTCACAGGCGTTTAAATCTATACTGTCGTCCGAATCTACGAACATGATATATTCGCCGGTAGCTTTTTCTATTCCTCTGTTTCTGGCGGCAGGTAACCCATGATTTTCTTGATGAATTACTATAAATCTCGAGTCTTTCTGCGCATATTCATCGGCAATTTGACCGCTCTTATCAGGAGTACCGTCATCTATACATATAACTTCTATGTCTTTAAGAGTCTGATTTTTTATAGAATCCAAACACTCTCTAATATACTTTTCGACTTTATATATAGGAACAATCACAGAAACTTTTATGTTATCTCTATTTTGAAAATTCTGATTTAAATTTCTATTATTCAAAATATAAACGCCAAAACATGCAATAAATAAAATCATGGAGAATAAGACTAATACATATACTTTTTTCATCAATTGCACAGTAGAATTTCGCCTCCCAGGAAACATTCGTATCTTTGTCTTCAATTATAAAACAAAATAATGTATATTTGCAAATTAAATATAAAAGATGTTTTGTTTTTATTTTCATAAAAGTTCTAAACTATGTATCTTAGTACTATAAATTTATATTGGTGGTACTAGTTGACAAAAATCAAAATAAATAAATTTGTGATAGACATATTAGGACTAGTTTCTGTTATATTGGGTATATTTTGTATATTCCTGAGATTACAAATATCAATTTGCAGAAAACCTGATGTTTTAAATATATTTTTAGTTAAATCAGTATTTTACAGAGGAAATTTCAAAATATCGAAAATACTTAAACCTCAAAAAAATAATTCTAAAAATATAATCAAAAATATTAATTTAAATAAAAATATTTTGAACAATATAACTTTTCCGGAAGTTCCTAAAAAACAAGGAAGCTATCACGACACAAACGAAAACACTTATAAAATAATCGAGAAAAATTTGAATGCTGGCGGAATCAAATATAAAAATTTTTATATAAAAAATAATACCGGACAAGATATAAATTACGATGAGTATTTTAATAAAAATCCGGAGATAAAAATAAGAAATACTGCTGAACCACAAGTTTTAATATTACATACTCATACGTCAGAAGCATATATGCCTGAAGATAAAGATTTTTTTTACGAAAGTTTTTATCCCAGATCTTTAAATGACAGTGAAAATATAATCCAAGTCGGTAAAACTATATGTGATACTTTAATAAAAAACGGCATAAATTGTATACATAATACGACATATCATGACAATCCTAGTTATAGCGGTTCATATTCGCGGGCAGCAAAAACTATAAAAAAATATCTTGAAGAATATCCGTCTATACAGGTTGTGCTAGATATTCATAGAGATAGTCTTGGCACAAAAGAAACCGGAAAAATCAAGCCTGTATTTGAATACAACAATAAAAAATGTGCACAAATTATGATTATATCCGGATGCGATCCAGATGGTACGCTGGAATTCCCGAATTGGGGCAAAAATTTAATATTAGCGTTGAAACTACAAAATTATTGCGAAAAATTATTCCCGGGTCTTACACGTCCATTGAATTTTTCCAAAGTAAAATATAACGAAAATTTAACTCCCGGTTCATTATTAATAGAAGTCGGAAGTGACGTAAATACCTTGCAAGAAGCTGTAAACTCAGGAGTCATGCTCGGTCAATCAATATCAGAATTATTAAATAATTTTAAAAAATAATATTCCGGAGATGATTAATATATGAATAATATAAATTTAAAATATTTTTTAATCTCAATGTCCTTTTCTTTTCTTGTAATTATTTTGATACTTGGGATTATTACAGTTGAAATAAACGTACATTCAAATATATCTAATAATTTTTTGTATAATCTAGATAATCTTAATAATTTTATAATTAAATATTTATATTATTTAAAAAACTTCTTCTGCAGATTTTTCAAAATTTAATATCTAAACAAAAGAAGTATATTTTTAAAATATTTTAATTATTTTTATTTTTTTCTGTTTTTATACCAAAGATTTTTCGCAAAAAGAAACCTAAAAAACCAGGGCTGTTAATTACTACGACTTTCATTTTTAAAAACCTCCATATATCAAAATTTAAATAAAATTTATTTTAACTTAATTTTAGTAATAATATAGAAAGTATTATTGCTATTAATGATATAAATATAATTACTATTGATTCAGGAAACATAAATGAAAATACAAGCCCCAGCCCAAACGCAAGCGATAAACATCCCGGTTGTCTATAATTACACATTTTACGCACCGCTTTTATTATCAACTGAAACTAGATTTTAAACATCTAATACTAACAATATATACAAATCACTTTCAAAGTGTTATTTTAATCTCGAAAATAATTTTACGTTTCCAAAATCATCTTACTAAATTATCACAAATTTTCAATATTATACCAAATAATTCAAAATATTTCTCCAACCAAAAAATCGTCATGTGCACTTAGTATGCGTGTCTTGATAATTTTTCCGGAGATATTTTCCGAACTTTGAGCTTTTACTAAAATATAATTATCGGTATATCCCTTATAAAAATTATTATTATCACAAGTCTCGAACAAAACATCTTGATGTGTATTTATATATTTATCAAGAATTTTTTTTGTATTTTGATTTGAGATTTGCATAGCTTGTTTTACTCTTTGAGATTTTATGTTTCTTGTAATTTGATTATCAAAACTCGCAGCGAGAGTTCCTGGTCTCTGGGAATACGGGAAAACATGAGTTTTTAAAAATCCTGCTTCGGAGATTATATCTAAAGATTCTTCGAAATCTTGATCTGTTTCTCCCGGGAACCCGACCATTAAATCTGTAGTAAAAGTCGCATTTTCAAAATTATCTTTTATTAAATTTATTTTGTCTAAATATTCTTCTCTGGTATATAATCTACGCATTTTTTTTAGAATATTATTGCTGCCACTTTGAACAGATATATGAAATTGCGGACAAATTTTACTGATACTTTTTATATCGTAAACTAAGTCCGGAGTTATCAAATCAGGTTCCAGAGACCCCAGCCTTATGCGTTTTATATTATCGATTTCAGATATTTGTTCTAATATTTTTGTGATATTATAATTATTTTTGTAACTAAAATCTTTTCCGTAACTCAGTAAATTTATTCCGGTCAGAACTATTTCTTGATAATTATTTTCTGATAATAATTTAATTTCTCGAATTATACTTTCAGGGTCACGCGAGCGAATTCTGCCGCGGGCATACGGAATAATACAGTACGAACAAAAACGATCACAACCATCCTGAATCTTGACAAAAGCACGAGTTTTGATATTATTTTTACAATTTTTAAGTTCAATATTATCAAATTTTCGTATTAAATTAATATTTTCTATTTCGAATATATTTTTTTTGTCACGAAAATATTTTTCTAAGTATATATTAATTTTATGTTTTTGAGAGTTTCCCAGAATAATTTGAATATCATGTTTTGATTGGAGTTCACGAGCTTTGTCCGGGAACGCCTGAGGGAAACAGCCTATGAGCACTATAATTATATCCGGATTATTAGTTTTTGTTTTATTTATAAATTGTCTAAGTTTGCGTTCGCTTTCTGCAGTAACAGCACAAGTATTAACTATAATAATATCAAAATTACCATAATTATTTAAACTTGAAATTATATTATTACTTTCGCTCTGATTTGTTTTACACCCAAACGTAATTATATTCAAACTCATATAAAATTAACTATTACAAAATAAAAAAATGGTGGACGTTAACGGACTCGAACCGCTGACCCTTCGCACGTCAAGCGAATGCTCTACCAGCTGAGCTAAACGTCCAATAATACTTAATTTAAATATTATATTAAATTCAAAATAATTTCAAGCATACACTATTTTTTCGTAGATTAACAATATTTTTCGTGATAAAAAACAAATAATTATATTTAATATTTATAATTTTACAAATATTTCAAGATATTTGTGAAATACTAATACTGAGCATAATTAAGTGCTCAATATATTTTAAAATTAATTATTAATTTATATATAGTGGAAAGAAGGTGGTTTAAATGTGCGGGCACGAGTATCATGATAATTCTAGATGTTTGTGCAGTAAAATTTGCGGCGTAATTAAATTATTAGTAACAGGGGCAATCATAGGAACTATCGCAGGTATGATAGGAATGTACTTTTTTGACCATGACAGGTGCATGCAGAGAAATGCCAGAAGAATGTTACAAGGTGCCGAAGACTTTACTCATAATATCAAATCGAAACTAGACGAAAATATTAATAAATAATTATAATATATTTAAATACCAGAGAAAATCATGTTTTCTGGTATTTTCAAATAAATTCACGAAACTCTTTCAATGTCTTTTTTAAG
>JAFQKZ010000125.1 GCA_017414725.1 Clostridia bacterium | reverse complement strand
TATTTGAAATATCTAGTGCCGGCCGGTGTGTTGGCAACTATACCAATAGGTCTCGAGCTCAAGTTTTTATATGATATATTTTCTTCGCCATCAAAAAAACTTGAAACTATTACCGAAAAAGATATACTTACAGGATTTGAAAAATTCATAGAGTACATAAATTTAAATACTACATATAATAAATTGGAAATATCTGAAGCCGAAAACAATCTAGTAAATTTATTAGCAAATTTCGACAAAAACACCCAGAATATTAATAATAAAACAAAAGAAATAGAACAAAAATTAAAAGATTCCGAGAACTACATCAAGAGATTAGAAGTGTTTATGGAGTATGCACCGGCAAATATTACTAATAATATAAGAAAGCTATATGACCACATTAATACAACTTTAATAACTCCGAAAATCGCAGAAATAAAAGAACATGTAGAAGATAAGATTGTTCCCGAACTTCAAAACCAATTTACTAAATTTGCAGATAATATTACAAAAAACATAGATGGAGTGATACCTGACCTAGGTATTCCTAATGAGCCTAAGATGCCTGAGATATCGCTTGAGATAAAACCTCCGCCGTCATCGACTCCTCTGGGATTAGATACTCAAGGAGGTTTGCCGGGTATGCCTCCTCCGCCGCCGGGACTACCCGGAATGGCTAATTTTTCTACTGTCGGCAACCAAGTAGACCCGTTTCGAAAAGCCATTAACGATGTTTCTACGGATCTTCTCAAAAAAAATTCCCCGGGAATTATAGTCTCTAACTGTAAAAAGTATGCGAATCAGTTGTTTGTTTCTGATGAGTATTTAAATATGAAATATATTCTTGATAATTATCCTGATAAACTAAAAAACATATTAGAAAATGTGAAAAACAAATATCCTCAATATGATATTTCTGAGAAAACTATTGGAGTGTTCTGGCCGCTGTTTTGTGCCCCAGGATTTGTACAAAGTTATAAAGAACTTCAAAAGTCAATTACAGAGTTGAGTAAATTAAGAGAAGATCAACAATACGTAGCCAGTACAAAATTATTGGATTTCACTAAAGATTTAGATGAAGATGTAATTGGAAAACAAATTAAAAATTTTCTCGATAGCGTGAATAGTGATATATCTGATCTTGAAAAATACATTTTTACTAAATTAAATACAGCTCTGATTTCCGGACTTAATCGCGTTTACCCACAACCTAGAATTGAAACTGACGATCAAAAAGGTACTAAAAAAACTATCAAAAATCAAAAAAATTGGTACGATAAATTAGAATATGTTTGGGCGAAAAATATAATTAACAATAAAAAGAAAGTTTTAGATAATAATTCAAAATTAGAAAGATTTTTGAGCAATCTTAAAATAAAACTAGACAATAAAACTGTTTTGAGTAATCTTAAAAGTTCCTACAACAAATTGAAGTCGAGGATTACCGGAAAAGACAAAAAACTTTGCGAGACTATCGAGAAAAATCTAAAAAAAATAGAAGACAAATTATCAATATGTGAAAAAGATTTATTTGTGAAAAAAATAGATGGTATTGAAAGAGAACTTACGAAAAATAAAATTATACAGGGTTTATCTAAAATACCTGCAGATTTACCGGGAAAACTATCGTTTTTAATAAAAGATTTTGGGTTATCTCAACAAGAAATTGAAAAAATATTAAACTCTGAGATAGAAAAATTTGAAGAAATTATAGATCCTGAGAATTATAAATTACATTACACCGACATCAAATTGGTAGCAGGACATGCTCTGGAAAGCGTACCCAAGTCCAAGTGAAATAATATTACTGTGAAAGTTGTAGCTTGTATTCGTACTTACCCGTCTACAAATGTGTATTCTTAGCATTGACAACCGAAACCAAATATTTATAATTTATAAATACAAGAATTTTATTTATAAACCTGGAGGTTAACTCATGTCAAAAATAGAAATAAAAGAAGACGTTTGCGCAGGATGCGGATTTTGCGCCAGTTCCAAACCGGAGATTTTTTGCATGTCTGATAGCGGCATTGCACAGGTTACAAAACAACCGGACAATACTCAAAATCTTCAAGAACTAGCTGATATGTGTCCGTTCGGAGCGATAGAAGTTGTAGACTAAAATTAATATTTTATAAATATATTTTTTTACGTATTTAAGTTTTTATGTTTTGTTTTTTACGTTTAAAGTTAGCCTAGGTTTACATTTTTCGGGATATGATTATAATAAATATAAAAGTAAAAAATCGGGGAAGTGTTTATTAAAAGATGCGGAATCTGAGAAATTTAAAGCTGGGCGAAACAGGTATAGTCAAAAGTATAAATAGTACTGGTGCTCTTAGACGTAGATTAATAGATCTGGGAGTTACCGCCGGAGCACGTGTCAGAATAGAGAGATTTGCACCGTTTGGCGACCCGATTATAGTCAACATAAATAATTATAATCTTGTGATGCGCAAGAAAGAAGCTCGTGAGATCGAGATTTTTGAAGACAATAATGTAAATATTTATAATTATGATTTAACAAAAAAAACTCGAGTTACTAATTTGTTTCCGGAAAATATCGCTAAAAATAATAAATATAAAATTGCGTTATTGGGGAATCCTAATAGCGGCAAGAGCACGTTATTTAATTTACTAACCGGGACATATCAATATGTTGGAAATTGGCCGGGCGTAACCGTTCAAAAAAAAACAGGGCGTATTCGTAATATAAAAGAAAATATAGAGCTTGTAGATTTACCCGGAGTTTATTCTTTGTCGCCGTACACTTCTGAAGAGATTGTCACAAGGAATTATATCATGAACGAATGCCCGGATTTAGTAGTAAACGTGATCGATTCGACTAATTTAGAACGAAATTTATACTTAACTACTCAATTATTAGAACTGGATTGTCGTGTGATTATAGTTCTTAACATGACAGATTTATTAAAACAAAAAAATAAAATTATAGATATTGAGAATCTAGAAAAAAATCTCGGAGTGCCGATTATAGGAATCTCCGCAGGGAAAAACACGGGTATAGATGATTTACTGGCAAAAATCAGGCATTTATTAAAAAGTAATAAAAAAGTAAGATATAATAATAATTTATATTCAGAATCAATAGAAAATTCTTTAAATAATATTTCAGATATTGTAAATCCCGGTAAAAAATATATTTTAAATAATAGATTTAAGACGGTAAAAATTTTCGAAAACGATGAATTAATTATACAAGAGAGTAATTTAAATCAAGAGCAAATTAACAAAATTAATGAACTCAGAGAAAAAATCAGTCAAGAATATAATAAAAAATCAGATATAATTATTCCTGACGAGAGATATATTTATATACAAGAAATATGTAAAAAATCTGTTAAAAATATTAATAATTCACAGAAAAATAATTTATGCTCAAAATTAGATGATATTTTAACAGGAAAATATACAGCTATATTATTTTTTGTTTTGATATTGTTTTTAATATTTTATATAACTTTTGGAAAATTCGGAGTGTTCTTAAAAGAATTTTGCGAGAGTTTTATAAACGGATATACAAGAGATTTGATAGTAAGATTGCTCAAACACAGTGGTGCGTCGGCGTGGACCAGAAGTTTAGTATCAGATGCTGTGATAGGCGGAGTAGGTTCCGTAATTTCGTTTTTGCCACAAGTTATATTGTTATTCGGATTATTATCTGTACTAGAAGACTGCGGATACATGGCACGAGTTACGTTTATTATGGACAAATTAATGCGAAAAATTGGGTTATCCGGAAAAGCTTTCGTATCGTTTGTCATGGGGTTTGGGTGTACGGTGCCGGCCGTAATGAGTACAAAAATACTCGAAAATAAAAAAGATAGAAATTTAGCAATATTTATGTTGCCATTTATATCATGTAGTGCCAAAATGCCGATATATTTAATGTTCACTTCGATTTTTTTCCCAAAATATAAATCTCTTATTGTATTTTTGTTGTATATTATCGGAGTTGCTTGTGCAGTCTTGACAGCGTATATATTTAAAGATAGCTTGTTTCAGGGCGAAGAATCACCGTTTGTACTGGAAATGCCGGATTACAAAATACCATCTTTCAAAAATATCAAATTAAATATATGGGATAAAACTAAAGATTTTGTTGAACGTGCAGGAACAATAATTCTCTTTTCGAGTATAATAATCTGGTTTTTGCAATATTTTGATATAAATTTCAGGTTCGCTTTGAGCAATTCTAATAGTATCTTGTCTAAAATCGGAAATTTGATAGCTCCTGTGTTTAAAATATGTGGATTCGGAAACTGGAAAGCCTGTGTGTCGCTTGTAACGGGATTACTTGCAAAAGAATCTATAGTAAGCACACTTTCAGTTTTGTATTTTAGCCAGAATTATAAAAATATCACAGAAGCAATTATGAAAGATTTCAGTACGGCAAGTGCAATTTCATTTATGATATTCTCGTTACTGTATACGCCATGTATAGCTGCCGTGTCAGTAATCTTTAGAGAATTTACAAATAAAAAATATGCCATTATTTCTACTGTTTACCAAATTTCATTAGCGTACATTTTGTCAGCTCTTTCGTATCAAACAATAATTTTGTTTCAAAATATATTATAATAAAAATATCAGGGGTGCATTAACATGAATATAACTGATATGTGTATTGTAACTGTAATTATATTAATTATTTTGAGCACTGTTATTATCAAAATAAAAAAATATAAGAATACCAAGAAATCCGGTACAAATACCTGTGCCAAATGCTCCGGATGTACTTTTTCAAATACTTGTAATAAAAACAAAAAATAAAATAATAATATAAAATTAATAGTGTGATAAAATTTATGAATAATAAAGTTTTAACAAATTCTTTGGAAGATTATCTTGAAATAATATATATTATACATAAAAATTCCGGATGCGTTCGGGTTACAGATATAGCAAATAAATTACGTTTTTCGAAAGCTAGCGTTACCAGAGCTGTGAATAATTTAAAATCACAGAAACTTGTAACTCAAGAGCGTTACGGACAAATAATCTTAACATCTTTGGGAATCGAAACAGCAAAATTAATATACGAACGACATAAAATTTTAAGTGATTTTTTTGTAAAAATATTGGGTGTAGATTCATATACAGCCGAAATAGATGCCTGTAAAGCTGAACATATTTTGAGCCCGAAAACTATAGAAAATATTAAATTTTTTTTGAACAAATCACAGGAGAGTCATGAACTTTGATAGATAACACAGAGAATAATAAAAATATTATAATTGGCCGCAATTCTGTTCTTGAAGCGCTAAAATCCAATAGAATTATAGAACACGTGTTAATATATAATAACACAAATATTTCAGGTTCGTTAAAAGAAATATTATCTAGAATTAAAGAACAAAATATTTTGGTAAAATACGTGAACAAAAACACGTTAGACAGACTCTCAAATAATTCAAATCATCAGGGTATAATAGCTGTCGTTGGAGCAAAATCTTATTGTTCTGTAGAAGACATTCTTGAATTTGCTAAATCAAAAAATCAAAATCCGTTTGTGATTATTACTGAAAATATTGAAGACCCGCATAATCTGGGAGCTATTATTAGAACTGCTGAGTGCGTTGGAGCTCACGGAGTTATAATCCCAAAAAGACGTGCCGTAGGTCTAAATTTTACCGTTGACAAAACTTCTGCCGGGGCCCTCGAGCATGTTCTTGTATCCCGCGTGAGTAATATTTCAAATACCATAAATACTCTGAAAAAACACGGGCTTTGGATCTACGGTTCAGACATGTCCGGAGATAATTTATATACTCAAGATCTGAAAAATATTCCTATGGCTTTGATTATAAGTTCCGAAAGCCATGGCATTAGTAATAATATAAAAAATAACTGTGATTATGTTTTGTCTATTCCAATGACCGGAAAAGTTAATTCTCTAAACGCTTCTGTTGCCGCCGGTATTATTATGTACGAAATTTTTAGACAGAGAAATTTTTGAGAATAAATTATATATGAAATACAAACTTGAAGAACTCCTAGAATCAGAATTTCAACTTCAATCTCTATTATATAAATTAAAACAGACACTAAAAACATTAAAATCTAAAGAAAATAAAAAATTCTTTAAAATATTTTTAATAAAGTTTGTGTATAGTTATTCTATTACGGTATATTTTACTACGTGAATATAAATTGTTCTGGTTTTTTATTCTCAAAAATTTCTTTGTCTAAAAATCTCGTACATA
>JAFQKZ010000124.1 GCA_017414725.1 Clostridia bacterium | reverse complement strand
CACAAGTACTTTTGCTTTTTTTATGCTCAAATAAATTTATATCATATTCACAAATATTTTCAAAAAAACCGATTAATTCCGGTATTTCTTCTAATCTAGAGATTCTGGTTTTTATTAACCCACAAATTTTAGAAATATTTATATCAGGATTTTTAATAACTTTTTTAATATAATTTAAACTTAAACTCTCAAGCTCTTGATCTGTTTTTAATTTTAAATACTCGGAATTGTACCAATCTAATTTTTTGTAATCAAAAATCGACGGAGATTTACTAATATTATTGACAGAAAAATTACTTACTAATTCTTGCAGAGAAAAAATCTCTTGATTTGTGTCCGGGCACCACCCCAAAAACGCTATGTAATTTAAAATCGCTTCGGGCAAGTATCCCATAGAAATCAAATCTTCAAAGCTCACGGCACCATGTCTTTTCGATAGTTTCGAGACCGTTCCGTCCGAATTTTTACCCATAATCAACGGCAAATGTATGTACTCCGGGATCTCCCAGCCAAAAGCCTGATATAAAAGATTATATTTCGGAGTTGAAGTCAGATACTCGCTACCACGGACAACATGTGTAATTTTCATTTCGTGATCATCAATCACATTCGCGAAATTATACGTTGGAAAACCGTCGCTTTTAAGCAAAATCTGATCTTCGATTTCTTTGTTCTCTATCTCGACTTCTCCAAAAACTAAATCACGAAAACAGGTCGTCCCGGTTTCCGGAGTTTTTTGTCTTATAACATATTTACTATTATTTTTTAATAAGTTATTAATTTCTTCTTGAGATAAATTTCTGCACGGATCTTTATGACCGGAAATTAATTTACTATCTTGATCTTCAAATTTTTTTTCGCAAAAACAGTAATACGCTTTGTCGTTTTTCACCAATTCTTCTGCGTATTTTTTGTATATATTTTTTCTCAAGCTCTGTTTATACGGCCCGTAATCACCGCCAATTTTCGGGCTTTCATCAGGAATTAACTTCACTTTTTCCAGAGTATTATAAATTATTTCTTCGGAGCCCTGAACAAGTCTATTCTGATCAGTATCTTCTATTCTTAAAATAAATTTACCGTTTTGTGATTTGGAGATTAAATATTCGTAAAGAGCAGTGCGAAGATTTCCTATATGCATGTATCCTGTAGGGCTCGGTGCAAATCTGGTTCTAACACACAAATTTTTCATCTTTAAAACTCCTTTTTTGTTAGTTTTTGATTAATTTTTTCTCGACATATTTTTCTAAACATAAATTAGATTGCTTGATTTTCTCAGCGTGCTCTTTGCCGACATACCTAAAATGCCACGGTTCGTATATCACGCCCGTTATGTTTTGGAATTTCTCTTGGTATCTCTCTATAAACCCGTATTTATGCGCGTTTTCCTGAAGCCATTTGTACTCTTGCGTCTTGTAAAAATCATCTTCAACACCATTGAAATCTACCGCCAGACCGGTATTATGTTCACTCGTGTACGGTCTTGCGACAACTTGAGATGCACGTCTTTCAGCTTCTTCCTGGCTAATTAACTCGCGTGATTTTTCTCGCTCAACTTGTCTGTTAAATAATTTTGTCTGCAAATTTATATCTCTGTAACCCGACGAAATCCATAGTTTTATATTGTCCGAAAACGCGGCAGCAATCATGTTCTCGAGATCATCGGCCATTAAAATACTGACTTCTTTGCCACGACAAATTTTCGTTTGAATATTACTATTATTTAATTTATTTCCGGCGTTTATCACTATTAATTCAGGTGCGCAATTATTATTCCAATCACTGAAATCATAAAAATTTATATTATTCAAAATAACGTCTTGAGAGTCCGAAAGAATCTCTTGTTTTTCGCTCTCGCGCTCAAGTTCTTTCTTTTCGATCTCTGTTAAATTATTTGAATTTTCGTGAACATTAATATTATTAGTAGCTATATTATGACTGTTTTTGTGCTTATTGTACATATAAATACAAAAAGATATTATACCTGTTAAAAATAACAAGATTATTAATATAAATATAATTAAAAATTTGGAAGTTTTTGTGAAAATTTTTAGAGATTTGTTATAAAACTCAAGCTTATTTTTAGCTTTTTCTGTAAGTCTTCGATAATTTCTCATATTTTTATAATTATTTTTTTAATTTTTCGGTTTCATAGTCGGGAAAATTAATACGTCACGAATAGAAGCACTGTCAGTTAATAACATGACAAGCCGGTCAATGCCTATTCCTAAACCGCCGGTCGGGGGCATTGCGTATTCGAGTGCCGTGATAAAATCTTCGTCTATTATATTGGCTTCCTCGTCGCCCTGCTCGCGCAATCTCATTTGATGTTCAAATCTCTTACGCTGATCTATAGGATCATTGAGCTCTGAGTACGCGTTGGCAAGCTCACGTCCTGTCACAAAAAACTCAAATCTTTCGACTAAATATTCAGAACCGGGTTTTTTCTTCGTCAACGGAGATATTTCTATGGGATAATCATATACAAACGTCGGCTGAATCAAATTCTCTTCGACTTTTTCTTCAAATATTTTGTTCAAAATCTCTCCCCAAGTGCTATTTTTTGCACACTCTATTTGTAATTCTGCACAAATTTCTTGGGCTTTATTATTATCTCCCATAAACTCCGAAAAGTCATAATTTGTATATTTTTTCACGGCGTCTATCATAGTAATTCTTTCGAATTTTTCAAATATTTTAATTTCTTTATCTTGATATTTTAAATTATCTGTAACATTAATACTTCTAGCACACTCGCGAATTAAATCTTCCGTCAAGTCCATCATGTCAAAATAATTTCTATAGGCTTCGTAAATTTCAATACTCGTGAATTCCGGATTATGTCTAGTCGACATGCCCTCGTTTCTAAACAATCTGCCCATCTCATAAACGCGATTCATGCCGCCGACTATTAATTTTTTTAGATATAATTCCGGTGCAATTCGTAAATACAAATCTAGGTCAAGAGTATTATGATGCGTCACAAACGGTTTCGCGTTCGCTCCACCCGGAATAATATTCAAAATCGGCGTTTCAACTTCTATAAAATCACGCGAGTCCAGAAAATTTCGTATAGTTTTGATAATTTTGCTTCTCTTTATAAAAACTTCTTTGGAATCTTGCGAGCAAATTAAATCTAAATATCTCTGTCGGTATCTCGTATCAGTATCTTTCAGGCCATGGAATTTCTCAGGCATCGGCAAAAAAGACTTTGACAGCAAAACAATATTCGTCGCGTGCACCGAAATCTCGCCCCTGCGCGTCTTAAACACGAAGCCCTCGAGTCCAATTATATCCCCAATGTCCCAAAAATTATTAAATTCACTGTATTTTTCTTCACCAATGTCATTTATTTTAATATATACCTGAATTTTCGCAGTATTATCCAGAACATCTATAAAAGTCGCTTTTCCCATGTCTCGGCGACTCATGATTCTTCCTGCGATTTTTACAGTCTTGTTCTCAAATTCTTCAAAATTATCAAGAATATTTTTGTTTTCTGTATCTAAATCAAATTTAGTAATCTCAAACGGATTTTGATTATTGTCAACTAATTTTTTGAATTTTTCACGTCTGACTTCTAAAACTTCGTTTATATTAATATTAATATTTTCTTCAGGATTATTTAAAATCTCCGGATTTTCGCTCACAAGTACCCCTTCTTTTTTATATTTAATTTTATTTATATATTTCCAAAAGTTTATATTTAGATATCCCGTTGGGCGTTTCTACTTCAATTAAATCTCCGAATTCTTTACCTATAAAAGCTGCTCCAACAGGTGACTCATCAGAAATTTTACCCGCCATGGGATCCGCTTCGCTGGGCCCAACTATCTTGTAATCTACAATTTCATCATATTCTAAATCATGGACTTTGATTTTCGATCCAACGTACACTATTTCTGTGCTTAACTCATGCTCGTTAATTAATTTCACATGCTTTAACATGTTTTCAATTTCTAAAATACGAGCTTCAGCAATAGCTTGTTCATTCTTTGCTTCATCATATTCACTATTTTCAGACAAATCTCCAAACGAAAGAGCTACTTTAATCTTCTCAGAAATTTCTTTTCTTTTTACAGTTTTTAAATTTTCAAGTTCGTTTTTTAGATTTTCAAGTCCTTCTTTAGTAAGCATAACTTGTTTTGCCATTGAACAAATCACTCCAAAATATATTTTTATATTTCAATTTTTAAAACACCATAACTTCCCCTCCAAAATTAATTTTCTGAAAGGGAATCTTAATATTGTAAATTATATAAAATTTTTATTTGCACAGTCAAGCGTTAATTAATACTTGTATCCAAATAATCCTGTAATTCTTTGTCTTCTTTTTTCTTTTTTCTGTCAAATAACGCAAATATAGCTACTGCCAAAGACATAACAGTTATAGCAGACGTGATTACACCTATTATAAACGCTAAACTGCCGGTTTTGTTATTGTTTTTCATGAGCACTTCACACCCCTGATTTATAATATCTTTATTATTTTATTCTAGTAAATAATATTATAAAAGTCAAAAATATTATCGGGTTATGTTATATATTTGCCGACCATAGCCCATGCAAATTACAATATGCATATACTGAAACTATATGTTCATTTGATGTAATTTTAAAAACAGCTCCGGGAATACTGTTTATGCTTAAATTTTTACGATAAATACCCTTGTCAGTTTCTAAACAAATCCACAGTATACTATGTTCTTCAGTCATAGGGTGATTTACAGTGCCAACCTGTATTTCTACAATCTCATTGTCGATTTGCTTCACAACAGGTACGTGTTTCTCGTGACTTGCATCTATAGTACCTGATTTCAGAATCTCCATGACTTGACCGCAACAAACTGTATCGATTTGAGTATTTTGGACCATTTCGATTATTTTTCCGCATTTTTTGCAAATATAAAATTTGTTTTTATTAGACATGTATTTTCTCCTTAACATTTGAGTTTATGACAATTATTATAATATTTTTATTAAATCATTTCAAACAAGCTTGTAAGTAAGTATTTGAAAACGCCATAACGATATATAGAATAAAGATGTATGACGTGTTTAAAACGAAATTTAGCTAGTAAAAAATTGTTGAATAAAAATAAAAATTTCGAAGAAGGTAAAAATAGCACTACAAGGTCAGAAAAAACATTTGGGTTGAATAGGGTGGATATAATTAGCAGATTCGACATCAAAAATTTGAGATTTGGTTTTTTTAAAAACTCCGATAATCTTTTTTGTAACAAATCTGAGAATAAACCGGAAAAGCATCCGAGAAATAGAACTCAGCCTGTGGAGAATTGTCAATTAAGGCACTCGATGGTGCTGGTCTGCTCAGTAGCGCCGGCACCACCCAACACATTGACCTTCAGGTACACCTGCTTCAGACGCAGAATCCGCAGGTTCAGGTTAACGGTTGCGGT
>JAFQKZ010000123.1 GCA_017414725.1 Clostridia bacterium | reverse complement strand
GCAACTTGATTGGAAGTTAAGAAATAATTCAAAGGTTATTAATTTAGAACGAACAAATATAAGATATTTAGATGCAAGCTTGATTAAACATGAGATTAATTTTTTTAGCGTAGATGTTTCGTTCATTTCGTTAAAATTGGTTTTGCCAGTTATTAAAAATATAATAAATTATGGCGTGAGTGGTGTGTGTTTGATTAAGCCTCAATTTGAAGCTGGGCGCGAAAAAGTAGGCAAAAAAGGCGTTGTAAAAGATATAAATACACACGAAGAAGTTATTAACAATATATGTAAGTTTTGTTTAGAAAACGAGTTTGATATATTAAATTTGGATTATTCTCCGATTAAAGGTCCCGAAGGCAACATAGAGTATTTAATTCACATAAAAAAATCGCATGACACATATATAAATAGTAATATCGATATATCAAATATAGTTAAAAAGTCGCACGAAGAACTATAAATTTTGGTGAAAAGTCATGAAAATAGCATTAGTATATAGGTCGGATAATAAGAAAAATTTAGAAATATCAGGTAAAATATTGAATATTATAAGTGAAACCAAACACGAAATCACAAAATCAGAACTAAAAAATAAAGAAGAACTAGTTAAAAAAATATCAAATTCTGATGTGGTTATAGTTGTTGGCGGTGACGGAACGATTATGCACGTAGCTAAAATTTGTGCACAATACAATAAATTAATCGTGAGTGTAAATAGTGGTAAGCTAGGATTTCTTGCAAATTTAAGCGAATCGGATTTATATAAAATCACTAATATTTTAGATGAAAATTTCGAGAATTTATCTATTATTGAACGAATGATGTTCGAAATAGAGATACCGGAGAAATCGCATAATTTACAAATTTTTAACGAAATAGTAATATCAAGAGATTTTAAGTCACATATTGTAAACTTTAAGTTAACTCAGGATTATAAAAATATATGCGAATACTCAGCTGATGGTATAATAATCGCAACTCCGTCGGGGTCAACTGCATATTCACTTTCGGCCGGAGGACCTGTTGTAGATCCACAAATAAACTGCGCTATAGTTACACCGATTTGTGCACATTCACTAACTGCGCGAACATTTATTTTAGACCCACAAAAAGAAATTATTATAAATTACGAATTAAAAAGTGATTCTGGCGTATACATATCAACAGATGGGTATATTAGTCACATTAGTTTAGAAAACAGTTACGTTAAAATCAAAAAATCCAATTTATCTTCGAAATTTATTAATCTAAATAATACAAATATTTATCAAAAACTCAATAAAATATATTGAGCAATTTAATTTTAGGTGAAAGATATGAAAATTCCGGTTGAAGTTTCCGCAAGACATGTTCATTTATGTGAAAAAGATTTTAAAATTTTATTTGGCAAAAATTATAAATTAAACATAAAAAAGAATCTTTCACAACCAGGTCAGTTCGTATGTAAAGAACGCGTTAAATTAAAAACAAAAAACAGTGAGATTGATAATATAACTATTCTGGGTCCGTTCAGAAATTTAACTCAGGTCGAAATTTCTATTACTGATTGTTTAAGATTAGGCTTAGAAAGCGTTATACGCGACTCCGGAAATCTCGAAAATACACCTGGTGGAACACTTATTGGACCAAATGGAGAGGTAAAGTTGAATTCCGGGATTATTGTTGCGCAGCGGCATATTCATATGAATTTTGAAGATGCTAAATTTTTTAATGTAAAAGATAAAAATCTAGTTAAAATCAAAATAAATTCAGATTACAGAAAGTTGATTTTTGACGATGTTTTGATTCGTGTAAATGAGAATTTCCGTCTAGCAATGCATATTGATACAGATGAAGCGAATGCTTGCGATTATAAAATCGGAACTTTTGGTGAAATTGTTAGGTAGATTTGCACAAAAAATCTTTTAATAAATTTATTTCTTCATGACTGTTGCACATCTGTTTATAAGAATACAAAAACACACCATCAAAGTTTAGTTTCTTTAATATTTGTGCTTCTTGTACGAGAATATTTTTATTTTTTGTCCAAGTGTTATTGTCAAGATTTGTGCCAATTTTATAAAGTGCAAGGCCACAATATAATTTAATTTGTTTATTATTTACAATATTTTTCCATTTTCTCGCAGTATTTTCAAATGGCATTTCGTCAAAATCTAAGCTCCAATAAATTTGTGGGCAAATATAATCTACAATTTTTTTCTGACACCAATCATTTAAGTTTATTCCGATTTCTGCACATTTATCGATATTGCCGGGGGGAGAAACCCCAAATTCTATATCAGGATTTAATGTTTTAATTTTATTATAAATTTGTTCAATTAATTTAGTAATATTTTTTTGTCGAGTTTCTGTTTCGTTTGTAATATTTAATTTGTCTAGTTTTAACATATTTTTGGTTTCTGGATAAAAATAATCATCAAAATGCACAGCATCTATATTGTAATTTTTTACCAATTCGGCTACTCCATCTGTAATTAAATCACGAACTTCTTGAAATCCAGGATTATAACAGATGCCATCGGTGTGATACAAAAAATGTTCTTCAGGGTCAAATTTGTAAAATGGATTATTCTCAGAAAAATTTTCAGGAAATTTACTTGATTTCACACGTAACGGGTTTATCCATGCATGAAATTTCAAATTATTTTCATGTGATTTTTCTATCATATATTCAAGTGGATCAAAATTAGGATTTTGACCCTGAACTCCCGTCAAAAAATGGCTCCATGGAAAAATTTCTGATTTGTAAAATGCATCTCCATGTGATCTGACGTGTGCAACTATAATATTTATATTAAATTCTTTGGCTTTTTCGATAATATTATCGAATTTTTCTTTGAATTTTTGTTCAGTATTTGTATCAGAGCTAATATCTAGGTCTAAATAAGATACCCACATTGCTTTGTTATTATCAAAATTTTTGTGATTCGATAAATTTATATTTAATTTTGGGTTAACAATAAGTTTGGATTTTAAATTTTTATTTATAACAAAACTTAACAAAATCGAAATAACAATAGATATAATTATAACGCAAAAACAATATAGTTTTCTCAGATTTATATGCAAATATTAACAGCTCTTTTTTAGGATTTTAATATTTTTACGGTTTCAGAAATATTTTGTGATTTAAACACACAAGTTCCGGATACGCATATGTCTATGGGATATTTTTTTATGATTCCTATGGTTTCTAGATTTACTCCGCCGTCAATTTGGATTTCTGTTGATAAATTTTGTGATAAAATCTCTTTTTTTAATAATTCTGTTTTTAACAGCTGGTTTTCAAGGAGTTTTTGACCTCCAAACCCCGGCTCAACAGTCATTACGAGTGCTAAATCCAAAAATTTTAAATAGGGGAGGAGGGCTTCATATTTTGTCTGGGGTTTTATCGCTAATCCAACTTTTTTGTTTTTTGATTTTATTTTGTCTATTGTTTTTAATATATAATCAGAATTTTGATTTGATTCTAAGTGAAACGTAATTATATCAGCCCCGGAATCTAAAAAAACATTAACATATTGTTCGGGATCTGCGATCATTAAATGTACGTCAAAAATCAAATTTGTTAAATTGCGTAATGATTTTATAATTGATGGTCCAAACGAAATATTAGGCACAAAATGACCATCCATGATGTCCATATGGATCATGTCTGCTCCAGAATTGGAAATTTTTACTATTTCTTCGCCCATTTTCGAAAAATCACATGCTAGCATAGAAGGGGAAAGCTTCAAATTTCATAACTTCCTTTTAATTTATTTTTAATATATTTTTTGAAATATATAGCCAAAATTATACATAAACTTAATTTTATAAAATTATAAGGTAATATAATTTTAAATAAAGCTGAACTTAAAAACTCGCGGGAAATAGCAAAAAAGTTGATCCAAAAATAGTAATTTAATAATAATTTTACAGTTATATTTATGCATAAACCAATAGTAATTATGAAAAATTTTAAAATTTTGTTTTTAAATCTCAAACTTAATCCTAAAAACAATATAATAATTACAGAACTTGATCTTATTATAAACCCAATAATTCCTGATGTGCTGAATAATAACATGCGTATGAGTGAAACTGTGAACAGCACGCTGAGCCCGGATGGAATCCCGTAAATAAGCGTTGCAAGATATACTGGGAATTCTGAAAAGTCCAATTTTAAAAATGGGAAAATCGGAAAAATTGTTATATTGCCGAAAAGTGCAAGTATTAGTGATATTGAAGAAAATAATGCATTATGTACAATAGCTCGAGTTTTGTGAATTGTAGATGAAATCTCAGGTTTTTTCATGTTTTTATGTGATCCCCCTCTTCCCACATATATAAAATATTAATTTTATATATGTCGATATAGCTCTCTTCCCGAAAATCTTAAGTTAAAACCCAAGAAATTTATACTAATTCTTGGGTCATATATTTTTATAGTATATTTTTAGCTCAATTCTTGTGTCTGAGATCTTATTAAATTTCTCAGTTCGTTTAATCGCGCGTCATTATTTAATAATTTCTGAGTTATCGAACTTTGGCGTTCTTTTGGACACGGCGTCACTTTTATATTGTTATACAACGGGATTCCCGTTCCTGCCGGTAATAATTTGCCGATAATTACGTTTTCTTTTAGACCGGACAAAGTATCTTTTTTGCCCTTGATAGCTGCATCTGTCAAGACTTTTGTCGTTTCTTGGAACGATGCCGCTGACAAGAACGACTCTGTTGCCAATGATGCTTTAGTAATTCCCAGTAAAATTTGAGTGTAAGTCGCCTCTTCAAGCTCTAGCTCGCCGGCATCTTTTCTTGAGTTTATTTTCTTATTTGCGATTAGAACTTCAGATTTGTCGACTGTTGAACCTGGGATTAAATCGGTATCTCCCGCATTTTCTACTCGAACTTTTTTCATCATCTGTCGGACAATTACTTCAATGTGTTTGTCGTTAATATCAACGCCTTGCATGCGATAAACACGCTGTACTTCTTTAATAAGATACGCAACAACAGCCTCGGGACCTTTGATAGCTAACACGTCATGCGGATTTACTGAGCCTTCGGTCAACAAATCCCCGGCTTCTATCTTATCCCCTTCTTCAATGCAAATTCTTGAACCATACGGAATTAAATAAGATCTTTGTTCGCCGGAATCTTCGTCATAAATTACTATATTTCGGCTTCTTTTTATCTCTTCAAATCTCGCTACGCCGGAAATTTCACTAATAATCGCAAGTCTCTTTGGTTTACGTCCTTCGAACAACTCTTCAACTCTGGGTAGACCCTGCGTAATATCATCAGAACTTGCGATACCACCGGTGTGGAACGTTCTCATGGTCAGCTGCGTACCCGGTTCACCAATAGACTGAGCAGCGATAATACCAACTGCCTCCCCTACCGCGACCGGAAGTCCATTTGCCAAGTTCGAGCCATAACACTTTTTGCAAATTCCGTGCGGAGACTTACAATTCAAAATCGACCTAATTTTAATTTTCTCGACACCGGATTTAATAATTAAATCAGCGTCTTGGTCAGTCATAAGTTTATTTTTCGAAATTAAAACGTTTCCGGTTTCGGGGTCTTTGAAATCCTCACACAAATATCTTCCGACAAGTCTTTCGTCGAATTTTTCAATAATTTCGTTGCCGTCTTTTATCTCAAAAACTGTAATTCCTTCGTTAGCTCCACAGTCTTCTTCACGTATAATCACGTCTTGCGAAACGTCTACAAGTCTTCTTGTCAAGTATCCGGAGTCAGCTGTTCTCAATGCCGTATCGGTCGAACCTTTACGCGCACCACGCGAAGAAATGAAGTATTCGAGAACATTTAGACCCTCACGATAATTTGCACGAATCGGAATTTCAATCGTAGCACCGGAAGTATTCGCGATAAGTCCACGCATACCCGCAAGCTGTCTAATCTGGCTCATAGATCCACGAGCTCCGGAGTCCGCCATCATATACATAGGATTAAACTTGTCGAGATTTGCCTGAAGCGCACGAGAAACGTCTTCTGTAGCTCTCTCCCAAATTTTTAGAGTATGCGTTCTTCTCTCTTGATCAGAAAACAGACCTCGCTTGTAAACTTTTAGTATATTATCGATTTCCTTCTCAGCGTTAGACACTATTTGTTTCTTAGCAGGCGGAATAACAGCGTCCCCTACTGCAACCGTGATTGCCCCTTTAGTAGAATATTTGAATCCCAAAGCTTTGATTTCGTCAAGAACTTGCGAAGTTTTCTGAGTGCCGTGAATTTTAATACACGCGTCTACTATTTTGCCCAATTGTTTTTTGCCGACTAAGAAATTTATCTCTAAATCTGCACAAGTATTTGGGTTTGTTCTATCTACAAATCCTAAGTCTTGTGGCAACGGTCTATTGAAGATAATTCTTCCGACAGTCGTATTTATTAATTTTATTTCTCCGTCAGGGGTTTTATTTCTAACTTTTATTTTCGCATGCAGAGAAATATCTTTCGAGTCATACGCCATTAAAGCTTCATTGAAATCTCTGAAAACTTTGCCTTCGCCCGGCTCGTTTTCTTTTTCGATAGTCAAATAATATGAACCTAAAACCATGTCCTGAGATGGCACGGTTACGGGTTTTCCGTCCGATGGTTTTAATAAATTTCCTGAAGACAACATTAAGAACATGGCTTCAGCCTGAGCTTCAGCTGATAACGGCACGTGCACGGCCATTTGGTCTCCGTCGAAGTCCGCGTTGAACGCTGAACACACTAACGGATGCAACTTTAATGCTCTTCCCTCTACTAAAACCGGCTCAAATGCTTGGATTCCGAGTCTGTGTAGAGTCGGAGCACGGTTTAACAATACAGGGTGGTTTTTAATCACAATTTCCAGAGCATCCCAAACTTCTGGTTTTTTTCGATCAACAGCTTTACGAGCGGCACGAATATTTGTTACTGCTCCGAGCTCAACTAATCTTTTCATAACAAACGGTTTAAATAACTCGAGAGCCATTTCTTTCGGCAATCCGCACTGATAAATTTTTAATTCCGGTCCGACGACTATAACCGAACGTCCTGAGTAGTCTACGCGTTTACCAAGCAAGTTTTGTCTGAATCGACCGTGTTTACCCTTGAGCATCTCAGATAGAGACTTCAACGGTCTATTATTTGCGCCGGTTACAGGTCTTCCCCGTCTGCCGTTATCTATGAGAGCGTCAACAGCTTCTTGCAACATTCTCTTTTCGTTTCTGATTATAATATCCGGAGCTCCGAGGTCTAATAATCTTCTAAGTCTGTTATTCCTGTTCAGAACTCTTCTGTACAAATCGTTTAAATCTGAAGTTGCAAATCTTCCTCCGTCTAGCTGCACCATAGGTCTCAAATCCGGCGGTATTACCGGTAAAACGTCCATTATCATCCATTCAGGTCTATTGCCTGAAGTTCTGAAAGATTCGACAGCTTCAAGTCTTTTGACTAATTTGATTCTTTTTTGTCCTTGAGCAGTTTCAAGTTCATCTTTTAAATTTTGAGACAGCTCTTCGAGATCTATTCTTTCCAGCAATTTTTTAATAGTCTCAGCACCCATGCCCGCTTCGAAATCATCTTCATATTTCTCGCGCATTTCTCTATATTCTTGTTCAGACAAAAACTGTTGGTGCTGTAATTCCGGAACATCGCCCGGATCAACTATAGCGTACGCTGAGAAATATAAAACTTTCTCGAGCATTCTCGGAGATATATCCAAAATCAAACCCATTCTTGACGGGATTCCCTTGAAATACCATATATGGGACACCGGGGCGGCAAGTTCAATGTGCCCCATTCTCTCTCTTCGAACTTTTGATTTAGTTACTTCGACGCCACATTTATCACAAATTTTTCCTTTATATCTTATTCTTTTGTATTTTCCACAATGACATTCCCAGTCTTTCTGAGGTCCAAAAATTCTCTCACAAAACAAACCGTCCGGTTCCGGTTTTAAAGTTCTGTAATTGATAGTTTCAGGCTTTTTTACTTCGCCGTACGACCAACTCCGAATTTTATCAGGAGATGCCAGACCTATTTTTATTGACTGTAAATCATTAAAATCCATAATATAACCCCTATAAATTAAATTTAATTAATATTTTTACTCTTCGTCTAAATCTTCTATTTCTATATCGTCATCTTCTCCAAGGGCATCAAAAGTTTCAAAATTATCTAAATCTTCGAGTTCACTTGTACTATCAGAATTGTTTTTATCGAAATCCGGATTACTGTCAGAAACATCATCTTCAAGGCTTTCAAAATTCTCTTTACCCAAAATTTCTTTTTGAATTGCAAGCCCAATGTCATCTTCGTACGCCATTTCTTTTTTGAGATCCAGCGGAATATCATGTTGATCGAGAACTGATAAATCCAAACCTATAGACTGCAACTCTCTTACTAAAACTTTGAAAGATTCCGGAACTCCCGGCGTAGGTACGTTTTCGCCTTTGACTATAGACTCATAAGTTTTTACGCGTCCTGTAACGTCGTCTGATTTCACGGTCAAAACTTCTTGTAAAGTATACGCAGCTCCATATGCTTCGAGCGCCCAGACTTCCATTTCTCCGAATCTTTGACCGCCGAACTGTGCTTTACCTCCAAGAGGCTGTTGCGTTACCAAAGAATACGGTCCTGTAGATCTGGCGTGTATCTTATCATCAACCAAATGATGTAATTTCAAATAATACATATATCCTACTGTTACGGGATTATCAAAATATTCACCAGTACGTCCGTCTTTGAGCCAGACTTTACCGGATTCATCAAAACCTGCTTGTTTCAAACACGCGAAAATATCTTGCTCGTGAGCTCCGTCAAACACAGGAGTTGCAACTTTCCAGCCCAGGGCCTTAGCAGCATAGCCCAAGTGTACTTCTAATACTTGACCGATGTTCATACGCGATGGAACGCCTAAGGGGTTCAAAACTATGTCTAACGGGGTTCCATCAGGTAAAAACGGCATGTCTTCTACAGGCAAAATTCTTGACACGACACCTTTGTTTCCGTGTCTACCGGCCATTTTATCTCCGACAGATAACTTTCTTTTTTGAGCTATATAACATCTTACTATTTTATTTACACCGGCTTGTAACTCGTGTTTTGCGTTTTCGCGAGTGAAAATTTTTACGTCCACTACAATGCCGTATTCTCCGTGTGGAACTCTCAAAGAAGTATCACGAACTTCACGAGCTTTTTCTCCGAATATAGCACGTAATAATCTTTCTTCAGCTGTTAACTCTGTTTCGCCTTTTGGGGTAACTTTTCCGACCAAAATATCCCCGGCACGCACTTCGGCACCGATTCTAATAATACCGTTCTCGTCTAGATCTTTAAGAGCATCTTCACTGACGTTAGGTATATCTCGAGTAATCTCTTCAGGTCCCAATTTAGTATCACGAGACTCGATTTCATATTCTTCAATATGAATAGAAGTGTAAACGTCTTCGCGGACCATTTTTTCGCTGATTAATACCGCGTCTTCGTAGTTATAACCTTCCCAAGTCATAAACCCGATCAGAGCGTTTTTACCAAGACTAATTTCGCCGTTGTCAGTCGCTGGGCCGTCAGCTAAAACTTCATTTTTTTCGAATTTTTGTCCTACTTTTACAATCGGAACTTGATTTATACAAGTGCTCTGGTTAGACCTCATGAATTTAATTAATTCAAAAGTTTCTTCCTGATTGTTATCATATTTTACTATAATTTTATCGGCACTTACGTATTTCACAACACCAGATTCTTTCGCTACAACACAGACTCCTGAGTCAACTCCGGCCTGATATTCCATTCCTGTGCCGACTATTGGAGCTTCGGATTTTAACAACGGAACTGCTTGTTTCTGCATGTTTGAACCCATTAAAGCACGGTTTGCGTCGTCATTCTCCAAGAACGGGATCATTGACGTAGCTACAGATACTACCATTTTGGGCGAAACGTCCATATAATCAGCTTTTTCGCGTTCTACTTCAACAAACTGATCTCTATATCTACAGTGAACTTTTTGATTTACAAACTGATTATTAGAATCTAACGGTTCACTTCCTTGAGCAACAATATATTCGTCTTCTTCGTCAGCAGTCATATAAACTACTTCTTGAGTCACAGTACCGGTCTTTTTATCAATTTTTCTGAACGGTGCTTCGATAAAACCATAGTCATTTATCTTCGCAAAAGTCGATAAATACGAGATTAATCCGATATTTGGTCCTTCCGGAGTTTCAATCGGGCACACGCGACCATAGTGACTATACTGTACGTCACGGACTTCAAATCCTGCACGGTCACGGGACAATCCGCCGGGTCCCAGAGCCGACAATCTTCTTTTGTGGGTCAGTTCTGATAACGGATTCGTCTGGTCCATAAATTGAGATAACGGCGAAGAACCGAAAAACTCTTTCATCGCGGCAACTATGGGTCGAATATTAATCAAAGCATTAGGAGTAATTACGTCCAAATCTTGAGCTTGTAAAGTCATTCTTTCGCGAATAACTCTTTCAAGCCTTGCAAATCCCAATCTAAACTGATTTTGTAATAACTCGCCTACAGATCTGATTCGTCTGTTACCCAAATGATCAATATCATCAGTCGTGCCCAAATCATGGCCTAAGCAATTTACGTAATTTATAGAAGCAAAAATATCGTCTATCGTAATGTAATTTGGAATTAACTCGTCTGCCCTATTTCTCAATTCTCTTTTGATATTATCTTCGGTCGCACTTGTATTTAATATATCACACAAAATATCAAATCTAACTTTTTCGTTTATATTGCACTCTTTTTTTGCATCAAAATTCACAAAATTATTAATATCAACCATACCATTGGAGATGACTTTTACTTCGTTGTCCCCTATCTTTATATAAACCTCGAACACTCCGGAATTCTCAATTTCATGAGCCAGAGTTTCAGTTATAACATCGTTTTCATCGCCTAATAATTCGCCGGTCATTGGATTTGCGACGGGTCTCGCCAAGACTTGATTTTTAATTCTATTAAAAAGACCTAATTTTTTATTAAATTTATATCTTCCTACGCGCGACAAATCGTATCTACGAGCATCAAACAATAAAGAGTTAATATGAGCTTGAGAGTTTTCTAAAGTCGGCGGTTCGCCGGGTCTGAGTTTTCGATAAACTTCAAAAAGGCCTTCTTCAGTACAAGTTGTCTGGTCTTTTTCTAGAGTCGCGATAATTCGTTCATCGTCACCAAAATACTCGAGAATCTCAGAATTACTCGACAATCCCAAAGCACGTATAAAAGCTGTAATCAAAATTTTTCTGTTCTTGTCAATTCTAACGTACATTATATCATTAGAATCTGTTTCGTACTCGAGCCACGCTCCCCTGTTTGGGATCACAGTTGAGCTAAATAACTCTTTACCGGTTTTGTCATAATCCATTTTGAAATACGCACCGGGCGATCTCACAAGCTGCGAGATTACGACTCTTTCTGCGCCGTTAATCACAAACGTACCGGTTTCGGTCATCAGCGGAAAATCGCCCATAAACACATCAGATTCTTTAACCTGACCGGTTTCTTTGTTCAATAATCTCGCGTTAACTCTCAACGGAGCGGCATAAGTCGTATCTTTTTCTTTGCATTCATTTATAGTATAAGTCGGATTTTTCATATCCAAATTATAATCAACGAAATCGAGCACCAAATTACCCGTATGATCACTGATTCCTGAGATATCCCTAAGCACTTCTCTTAGGCCTTCTTTCAAGAACCACTCGTATGATTTCTTCTGAACTTCTATTAAATTCGGTATTTTTATTACCTCATCTATTTTAGAAAAGCTCATTCTGGTCGTCTTACCGTAATTTACAGGTTTGACATTTACCATAAATTTAAAACACTCCATTTCGTGATATTTAATTTAATAAAATTTTAATCTTTTTCGAGAATAAAGTTATTACAACAAATCGCACTCCTATTTGATTTTTAGAATATATTATTCAAAACGTTAAATTCGTATTAAAAATACGCATTATCTTCTCAATTTAGTATTCTATAGTATGTAAAAAAAATTGTCAACTTATTTTTTGGTCGTGTGCTAAAAGAATTGGCTAACAAAATGGAGAGGAATAAGAGATATATCTCGGGTCTTAAAAATAAGCAAAGACACAGTGATGAAAACTTTAAAAAAAGGAAAAGAAGCTCACGAATGTTAACCCAAAATACGTGAATTTAGAAAAACCGTTAAATATTAGACTGGAAATGGATGAAATGTGGGGCAGAGTAAATTCTAAAAAAACATCATCTTGGCTTTGGCATGCTATTAACCATGATAACGAAGATGTTGTTGCTTATGTTATTGGCTCTAGACATCACGATATGTTATGGCAACTAACTGATTTAATC
>JAFQKZ010000122.1 GCA_017414725.1 Clostridia bacterium | reverse complement strand
TCATATATAAATCTATTTTTGAAATAATCTCATATGGGGCGTGCATTGATAATACAGGGACTCCTATGTCTATAACGTCCATGTTGTACGAAGCTATATATTTTGCGATGGTTCCGCCGCCACCGTTATCGACTTTGCCGAGTTCACTGCTCTGCCATAGTACATTATTTTTATCTAAAATTCTGATAATTTCTCCGGTAAACTCTGCAGAAGCGTCAGAAGTACTGTATTTTCCAGAACTTCCTGTGTATTTTGTAATCACGACGCCTCTGTTTATAAACGAACTGTTCTGGAGCTCGAAATTACTTGCATACGTAGGATCATACGCAGCGTTCACGTCAGCAGACAAACACTTAGATTTACTCAAAACATGTCTGGACTTGATATTCTCTTGTCTTGCCAAATCAGAAACAAAATATTTCAAGAAATACGATTTCATACCGGTGTTTCCATCGCTACCGATTTCTTCTTTGTCTGTTAAATAAACTATACATGTATTTTCTGGAGTTTCTTCAAGATTAAAAATAGCTTCGATAGAACAATACGAACAACACCTGTCATCATGAGCGTAGCCACCTATGAGACTTCTGTCAAAACCTACATCTTGAGATTTAATATTAGGTACGAGCTCTAAATCCGCACAAATCAAATCTTCTTCTATAATATTATATTTCTCGTATAAAATATTTAAGATATTTAATTTTACAAGTTCAGACTCAGGATCATCTGTTTTAAACGGCATGCTACCTATGAGAACATTCAAGTCTTCGCCTGTAACAGCTTCGGACATTTTTTTGTTCATTTGTTCACGAGCCAAATGCGGCAACAGATCAGTTATACAAAAACACGGGTCATTAATATCTTCACCGATATTTATATCTATGAAACTGCCGTCTTTTTTTACGACTCTACCGTGAAGAGATAACGGTAAAGCAGTCCACTGATATTTTTTAATTCCCCCATAATAATGAGTCTTAAACATAGCAAGCTCGTTTTTTTCGATAATACAATTTGGTTTCAAATCTATTCTTGGAGCGTCTATATGAGCGACAGAAAATCTAACACCGTTACTTAAACTTTGTTTTCCTATGACACATAAAACAATATTTTTGTTTCTGTTAATTATATATATTTTGTCTCCGGGAATATATTTTTTTGAGTTATCAAATTCTTCAAAACCCAGATTTTTAGCTCGTTCAAGAACATAATCTACAGCTTCGCGTTCAGTTTTTGATTTGTCCAAAAATTTTTTATAATTAATACTGAAATTTTCAGAGTTTAATAATTCTTGTTCGGACAAAATTTTGCCGCCGGATTCTCTACGTGTAAATAATTTTTTCTTTAATATTTTAGTATTATTATCTGACATAAACAATCTCCTTAAAAAATATTAATTAAAATAAAATATTTGATAAATTTTTTTGAATAACTTTACTTTTTTTATGTAATTTCGCGTTTCTTTATACGGTATATAATCCAGATTATTATTATTTTTCCAGCGTTCTATAGTAGTAATCCCCGCGTTGTAAGCTCCTAGGGCAATTTCTTCGTCATAATTATATTTTTTTAATAATATCGAAATTAACAAACTTCCGTAAAAAATATTAGTCTCCGGATTTTTTATACCAGAAATATCCAGATTTTTCTCGTGAGTATAATAATCTCTGAGCCACTCAAAAGTTTCCGGTGTTATTTGCATAAGACCTTGAGCATTGGCGTGTGAATGGGCATCCTGATTAAAATTACTTTCGGCTTTTATCATAGCACATATTAATTCTTTTTGCACGTTATATCTCTCAGATGCTCTATTAATAATATTGTTATATTTATATTTTACGGGATATATAAATCCAAAAAATATAACTCCCAAAAAACTCAAAATTAATATCATAAAAAATATAAAAAATTTCTTAATATCTTGACACGCTTTCATATTATTTATATTAATTTATATTAAATTTATAATATTAAATCCCGCTGCACGAACAAGTCTATTATAAACAGCTGTCTTTAAATCACAAAAATTATTATTAATATTATTATTAATATGAACATATATCTCAGAAATATCTATATTTTCAGTGTCCCTCAAAATTTTAAACAAATTTCTTGATTGAGTTTCAAAATTATTTTCAGGTCCATAAGAAATATATTTAATATTATTTTTGATATATTTTAAATCTTCGTCAAAACACATAGCTAAAATATTTTGATCTTGATTATATTTTTGATTTATAAAATTAACATAATTTTCAGTACTTGAATTAATTAAAATTACCGGGGATTTCGGTGCATAGTGTTTATATTTAGTCCCCGGAGAAATAACTTTTTGATTATTATCTAATTTCGAATATACAGAATTATCTATAATAATTTCCGGAATAATACTTTGTATATTTTCTTGAGTTATAAATCCCGGTCTGAGTAGTCTCGGAGTTTTTTCAAGAAAAGATATAACTGTAGATTCTAGGCCTATGTCACAAGTTCCGCCGTCTAAAATCGCATCTATTTTGTGATCCAAATCATGCAAAACATGCTCAAAACTCGTCGGACTAGGCTTCCCCGATGAATTTGCAGACGGCGCTACCAACGGTACACCGGTATGTTTTATAATTTTTTGAGCTGTCTTGTGTGCGGGAAATCTTATCGCTACAGAATCAAGATTACCTGTAATATTATTCGGAACAGATTTCTTTTTATTTAAAATTATAGTCAACGGACCGGGCCAGTATTTTTTAACTAATTCCTGTGCTTGCACACAAAAATCATCAGTTAAATTATATACCTGATTAATATCGCAAATATGAACTATCAACGGATTATCATTTGGTCTGTTTTTAGCCCGAAAAATTTTATCTACAGCTTGTGTGTTATACATATCAGCTGCAAGCCCATAGACAGTCTCCGTAGGAATAGCTACAATCCCACCGGATTTCAAAATCTCGCTAGCCGTGATAATATCCTGAGTATTATTTTTTAAATATTTAGTATTTATACTCACAAGTTCTGCTCACCGGCTAATTTCATCGCTCTGTCAGCAGTGTTCAAAGCTTCGATTATTTCTTCTATATTTCCGTTTAAAATATCTTCTAATTTATATAAAGTCAACGAAATTCTGTGATCAGTCATACGGCTCTGGGGATAATTATATGTCCTAATTCTCTCAGACCTGTCGCCTGTACCGACCTGAGATTTTCTTTCAGCCGCCATTTCGCTTTCCTGTTCAGATCTTTTAGCTTCTAATAATCTCGATTTTAGAACTTTCATAGCTTTGTCTTTGTTTTTGTACTGACTACGTTCGTCCTGACACTCTACGACTACTCCTGTAGGAATATGAGTAATTCTGATAGCCGACTCAGTTTTATTAACGTGCTGACCTCCGGCTCCTCCTGCACGATACGTATCAATCTGCAAATCCGTAGGATTAATCTCTATTTCAACGTCTTCAGCCTCAGGCAAAACAGCTACGGTCACAGTCGAAGTATGCACACGCCCCTGAGCTTCTGTATCAGGCACTCTCTGAACTCTGTGAACACCGCTCTCGTATTTAAATTTAGAATACGCACCTTCGCCACTAATCATAAAACTGATTTCTTTAAATCCACCCAATTGAGTGTCGTTTACATTTAAAATTTCAGATTTCCATCTTTTCTGCTGAGCGTACATGCTGTACATTCTAAATAACACACTCGAGAACAACGCAGCTTCTTCTCCGCCGGCACCCGCTCGAATTTCGATTATAACATTCCTGTCATCATTCGGATCTTTTGGTAACAACAAAATTTTGAGTTCATCAGAAATTCTTTCGATATTCTCACGCGAACTCTGAATTTCGAGTTCAGCGATTTCTTTTAATTCTTTGTCCGAGCTCTCAGAAATTATTTTTTTTGCTTCTTCTAAATTATTTTTCTCAGACTTATACTCGCGATATTTTTCGATTATCGGAGTCAAATTTTTCAGTTCTTTCATTAGTGATTTATATTTATTCTGGTCCGAGATTACTTCCACGTCACATAGTTCTTGATTTAGTTCTTCGAATCTTTTTTCCGTCAGTTCTAGTTTTCCAAACATATAACAAATTCCTCCGATAGTTATTTCTGAAATTATAACATATCAGAGGAAGTTTAGCAAAAGTTAGTTAGCGAGTTTATTGTTTGATTTTACTTCTTTGTCTGTTTAGGATTGTTTTTGTCGGACTTGGTAATCTTCTTGGTGATTAACGCCGTGGTGGTAACCAAACCTGCGGTAACTAGAATATTTGTCAGCAACGATACAGGGTGGAATTCCCAGGAGTCGTCGCAGTAGGGTTCCAGTCCTAGTAGCCCCCAGAGAACGCCTGATAGTTGTTCGGCCCAGGACAAGCTTGTTAGCTCCACCCCATTAGTAGGTAGATAGCGATCTCCTCCACATACGAACGCTAAGTGGATTTCATCAAGTGTCTGTATGCGAGCTTTGTGTAAATCTGTACTTTTTACAAAAGCAGGGTGGGTAATGGTGTTAGCTTTACTGTGTTTCATAAAAATCTCCTTAAAATAAAATTTGTTAGTAATTATATATTAGCACATGTGGATTTGTTTGTCAATAGCGAGTTTTGTGGTTTTTGGAGTTTTTTAGTTTATACTGTTCTTCGGTTTCACAAAAATCCGAAAAAATGTTCGGTTGGCTATTACTTGTTATGCGGTACGATCCAATCTATCCGATTTAGAAATTTTCTTCTTTTTATGTCTTGGCTAACTTATCGCTCAGCTCGCTTAGCGTTATTTATTTTATCGTTTTCTCTTCTGTTGTATTCCCTTTGTGCGGTGTTGCTCTAAATCCCATACTATGCATAATATCTTACTTGGCTTACTTATTATTGTCATTGAATTTAACTGTCATTTCTT
>JAFQKZ010000121.1 GCA_017414725.1 Clostridia bacterium | reverse complement strand
TATAAACGCTGTGAGTTCCATTCTATTATTAGTAGTTTCGGGTTCTCCCCCGGAAATCACTTTCTCATGATTTTTATAACGCAAAACAGCACCCCAGCCGCCAGGGCCGGGATTGCCGCTACATGCTCCATCGGTGTATATCTTTATTTCTTTCATAAAACCTCGTGTGTAAGCAAGTTGATGAATCTACTCTAGCATAAGTACACCATCGTTACAATAGTTAACAGATGTGTATACAGTACTTCACGCAGGATGGTTCGTCAAAGGCAAGTGAGTCATATTAGTGGGCGCTAGCAAGTTTAACTCCGGCTTCACTCAATGCCTTTTTCAACCTCTTCATTTCTGGAGAATCTTTGTCTTCTTTTTTTATTGTCATGGCCCAGCACTTTAACGTATGGCCGTTCTCACCGTACTTTATCGGGTATACCCTCATATTTTTGATATCCCTCTGGCCTTTCACGCTATTCCATGAACCTTGTTTGGTTTCTACCCATGCGAAGTTAGCAGCATTTTTCATCGCACTGATAAACTTAGTTTTATTGTACGAGTAGTCATCTCTATCTTTATGCGTTTTTTCAGTTAATTCTCGATATTCGTCGGTTTTCACCAGGTAGGTCAGTAGGTGTTCGTCGCCATAGGGTACCCATTTTTCTTGCTTCGTCTCTGTGTCAATCTTTTTTGGGTTGACAGGAGCTTTTTTGGGTGCTGCACTGCTTCCATCTGTCGTATCTTCTGGATCGTTCTCGGCGTTTTTATGCATTTTCAAGAACTGCTTTGCAGATATTTTCTCATTTCTTACGTTCCCTACCAATCCGTCTTCTTCTATCTCCGTAGTGTCACCTAATATTTCGCTGGACGTCTCTATAACATTTGTGAGGTTAGTAAACGTAGACGCGGTAGCTCTGGACAGTTGTAGCACATTAGGTGGCAGGTCTTTGCGTAGAGCCTTACACTTGTCCACAACCCAGCTGTACAGCGAACTATATCGTTTGGCTCCACGGGTTATCATAACCTGATTCGAGTCGCCTGCCGTTTGTCTGTCACAATAGATATTAACAAAATCTTTTAAACTTACATTGTGGCGGTTTTTCCCCGCCAACACAGGCACCGTTTCATTATTCCACCTGTCTTCATTGTTGTTTGAAAGCTTCGCAACATGTAGTTGGCGCTCGTTCCCTTTTTTCTTTTTAGCAGCGGTTTTCAACCAGTCAATTAAAAACAAGAATTCACGGACGGTATTTGCGCATTTATTTAAGTCGCTACAAAACTTCGCAGACGTTTCTAATTCTTTCGTAATGCCAGTGTTTGTGTCTGTTCCTCCCATATTAATCATCCTTTCATGTGTTTTGTGTAAACTGTAAAGTTTTAAATAGTTAATATAAATAAAAATAGTGATTGTATAGTGAATTTTAAACATATTTTTTGATGTGTGCAATATATTTTTATTTATTTTGTTGTATGTGCACAATTGAAATTGTATGAATTTCACAAAACATACGGAAGGATTTGTGTAAAGTGTCAGTAAATACTCGGAAATATTTATAAACAAGTTATAGAAAATATAGTTATAATAACACGCTATGGCATATCTTTAAATGCTCAGCTCACCTGAATTTTATTTTTCTCGATAGAACTCAAAACGCCGTTTATGTAACTCGCGTCGTCTTGCAAAGCATATTTTTTAGTCAGCTCTACTGCTTCATTTATACATACACTGACAGGATTTTCTTGAGAATACAAAATCTCATAAACTGCTAGTCTTAACACGGCTAAAGAAACTCGGGATAACCTTGATTTATCCCAATTTTTTAAATATTCTTCAATATTCTTGTCTATGTTTTCGAGATTATTTATAGTGCCCAGAAATAAATTTCTCGTGAAATTACTGATTTTTTCGCCACGTACTTCCTGTGCAAGATTTATAATCTCTTCTGGGGTGTTTAGCCCAAAACTGTACTCAAATAATAATATAAATGCCTGTTCTCTAGATTGCGTCCTGTTCATGAAATTAACTTCTCCTCAAAATATTTTTTAATCTGTAAGATTTATATTAACGAAATAATCTTCGTTTGTCCAGAGATCGTTGTAATTTTCTATTTTTAATTTAATCGGAACTTCCATAGAATTTATGTTTTCATTTTTGTTCTGTAAATCTATTTGTGCAACTATATCTGAAGATTTTAGATTGTTCAGAGATTTTTGCGGACCTATAATTTTTACGTTTAAATTATTATTATATACGTTTACTTTTTTGTTACTTGGGGCGTTTAAGAAAGAAAATCTGTTTATATTTACAATTTTTTCTTTAAATACTGACATGTCAACACTAATATCTGCGGAATATATATTATTTAAACTTCTGCAGTTTTGTGGCAAGTTTATAGGTAATATAATTTTATTGTTTTTTATGTCTAAAGATGTAAAGTCTATAGGTTCAAGATTTAGTGTGTTTAGACCGGAGATTTCGCTCTGTGGTCCGGCTATCTCAAGTTTAGATGGAGATGCTTTTATGATGTTTTTATAATCTCCAAGCATGTTTATTCCAGACGGTACGTTAGTAAAACTCGGCACGATATTTACTTCTTTTTTTGTGAGAACAGGAATATTTAAGTCTATTTCATTATGTGTGCTCGTAATAGTTTTGCTTGTAATAGCTTGACCATATGCATCGTACATAATTATCGGTAATTTTAATGTTATTGGATCAGATACTTCACCTGATATATTTTTCTTGACAACGACTTTTTTTATTTTTGAAATTTCTGTTTCGGGGCCTGACAAAACTACGGAATTTGTAGACAAAACTGTGTTTCCTACGAAACAACCGGGTTTTGCAGTGAATTCTATTTCAGGTTCTATTGTAAATTCTGTTTCTCTGTATCTATCTACCATAACAGTAATCACGGACGGTTTTACGTCTGAAACTATATTGTAATCTTTAATTAGCCCTACTTTTTTTGCTGCTAATTCAAGCGTGTAATTCCCCGGGGACATTATAGTGCTAGCTGCTTGTGGAGCAGTAACTTGAATATCGTTTTTAGTCAGTTGTCCTACGGTTAATCTGTTTCCGGTAACTTCAACCCTAGCGGTAATATCTTGACCACTAAATATTCTCAGACCGTCTTTTACAGCACTATCAGATAATACTATATCAACAGGAATATCAGAAATAATCATAGGTATACTTTCTGAGCTGTTCGAGGCCATTGCTATCCAGATAACAAAAGACGTCACGATAGAAAACACTGCAACGAATTTATTATTATAAAACAATCTATTGATTTTTATATTTTTAATTTTGTCTTTTATAGTTCCAAAATCAATCAAATTTTGTTATGCTCTCTTTCTGTATGTATATTTTGCAATTAAAATTTTTTCTGTATTATTATCTTCAATATTATCATTATATAAAAATCTTTCGTAATCATATTTATTATAATCAAGACATGTTTCAAGAAAAAACAAATATATACCCGTATCAATTTTATTATAATAAGTTACT
>JAFQKZ010000120.1 GCA_017414725.1 Clostridia bacterium | reverse complement strand
AATTTTAGGAAAAACATTAAAGAGAGAATGTGTTTGTATATGATAAGAAACAACAAAAAGATTATGTTTTGTTCCGAAAAAGAGTTGGAATTTGTCAGTGCTGGGTTTCTCGATCGTCATGTACATTATCACGACGATACTAGAAATTATATAAATTCTCGTCCGGCTACAAATATAGAAGCCGTAGTAATTGGAATAGCTACTATCATTATTGGCGTTATAATTACTGCTGTAGGTTTAGATGGAGCTCATAAAAAAGGTTTATTTGCTATTACAGATTAGGTCGTTAGTCTGAAAATATAATTATACGCAAAATCATGTGATTTTAAGTGTCTGACAAAACTGAACAAAAATATAAATATCTGTCAAAACATGCGAGTTTCCAAATTACCGACTTTTGACATAAAATTTTCAGATATATTTGACAGATATGTTTCGAATATCATAACTCGGGCCGTTATAATCGGCGGTCTCGAGCCCATGCTACAATTTCACGAAGTATATTCTTTAATATACTATTTCAGAAAAAACAATTGCCCCGATGATTTTGTGATATACACCGGATATTACTATCACGAAATAGAACAATATATTAAAAAATTACAATATTTAAATAATATTATAATTAAATACGGAAGATATATACCTGACTCAAATCCCAGATTTGATAATACTCTGGGAATAATTTTGAGTTCTGATAATCAGTATTCTGAGAGAATTTGTTAGATATAAATTATTTATTGACAGAGCGGGAAATAGATATTTTTTCCGTTCCTTGACACTATTATTTTGTTGTCAATTTATTGTCTACGTTATCTAGTGCATGATTACAAATTTGTATAGTTTTTGACGTTTAAACATATAAATTAAACATTATTCATGGAAGGATTTGTGTTTTAAAATATATGATGAAATTTTATCCAGAAGGTATATTAATAAATAAATTTGAAAATATAAATTCATTTGTGTCTATAGAAAATTTAGAAAAAGCATTCATTGAACATAAAATATTAGAAAGCAAAGTATTGTTTTGTGATAATAAACACAATTTGATAGTAGACTTGGGAGTAATAAAAGGTATTATTCCGAGAGATGAGGCGTGTGTTGGAATAAAAGAAGGGACTGTTAAAGACATTGCTATCATATCCAAAGTAAACAAACCTGTATGTTTTGTTATAGATAGATTGGAAAAAGATACGTATGGACACAAAATAGCTGTTTTATCTAGAAAATATGTACAGGAGTTGTGTTTAAAAAATTATATTTTACAATTAAAACCGGGTAATATTATCCCTGCTAAAATAACACATTTGGAACGATTTGGTGCATTTGCAGATATAGGATGTGGAATAACATCATTTCTTCCGATTAATACTATTTCAGTTTCACGAATCACTCATTCAAATGAAAGATTTTATTTAGATATGGATATAAGAGTGATTATAAAATATATAGAAAAAAATAAAATTTATTTATCGCATAAAGAATTATTGGGAACCTGGGAAGAAAATGCTAATTTGTTTTCTGTTGGCGAAACTGTTACCGGAATAGTAAGAACTGTAGAAAATTACGGAATATTTATTGAATTGACTCCAAATTTAGCAGGGCTAGCCGATTTGAAATCAAATATTAAAATTGGCGATAGTGTAAGTGTATATATAAAAAATATTATACCTGACAAAATGAAAGTAAAGCTTATAATAATAAACAGTTTTGAAAATGTATATACAAAGCCAAAATTAAAATATTTTTATCACAAAAATCATATTGATAACTTTTTATATTCACCAATCGAAAGCCAAAAACTAATACAAACTAAATTTTCAGAAAATCAAATAATATAAAATATGATAAAACAGATAACACTGAAAAAGCTAGAAGATAAGCCGACCCAGACCAAAACAAAGAAAAAATATCTAAGGCACTACTGCCCAAAGTGTGAATAGAAAAACAGAAGGAGAAATGATAAGATAAAGGTATGATAAAACAAATAACGCTAAGCGAGCTAAGCGATGAGTTAGCACAGACAAAAACAAAGAAAAAAGAATTACTAAATCGGATAGACCGAATCGTACCGTAGGGCGAGTGGATAAAGATAATAGGACCGCACTACTACAAAGGGGAACGAGGAAATAAGCCGTATGACAAGGCATTTAATGCTACGGCTATATTTGATACAAAATTT
>JAFQKZ010000119.1 GCA_017414725.1 Clostridia bacterium | reverse complement strand
TGTTCAGGAATAAAATAATTCAAATTAGTTTGATTATTGTCTTGAATTTTTTTAAAATATATATTTTGTTCAGCAACAGAGTCAGGTAAAATTTGCACGTGTTCTATATTTATATTTTCGAATCCCGGCTGAGATATTTTGATATTATATTCTTCGTATGGTCTGGAAGAAGAGTTTGGTGTTAAAGAATACTCTACAGGCGGTGCCTCAAGCTCCAAAATATCAGACTTACCGGAATTATTAGTGATAGTTTCTGATATAATTTTATCCGGATTACTGGCAAGGCTAATTTGTATTTTGATGTCACTCAATGGTAAAGCTACAGTTTCGTTATAAGTATTTATTTGTAATTTTCCTGTACTCAAAAATACTCCTCCTATGTTGTTATATTAAATAATATGCGAACACAAGAGAAATATTTATTAGAGATGTATTTAAGGCAATGCCATGTATATAAGACAATGAAAAAATATGTAAAAAACAAAACTTAAAGAGAGAAAAATGTAGAAATTTCTCTCTTTCAAGACTATCAAAATCAATATAACGCCGTGCTAGTTTATCGCTATTATAGTTGATTGAGCCTATTTTTCATTCTTATCTTTGCCTTAGATCCAAAAACACAAACAAGATTTAGAGAATATTATTTAAATTTTCAAAAATCACATATATAACGGATAAACAGTTATCAATTCATTTTTTTCATTTGTGACAAACATAATTGCGTACGCCGGGTACCACTTTTTGGCGTCTTTGTCATATACTTCTCCGGTTTTAACAAATCCATATTTGTCATAATCATAAATATAAAAAACATAATTATTTCTATTACCCTTATCCTGGTGCTCAGTCTTGTAAGCTGAGATTATCACGGTTTTGTTCCCATTCAAAGGCAAATCAAGGAGGTCACCGACATTCATGGGGTCATTTTTTGAAAAAAAGATCGAATTCTCTACATTAAACTTTCCGTAATATTTTTTTTTGCAATTACTTTCTATAAACTTTTTCTGTTCAAAATGGGCACTAAGATGCTCATTTTCTTCGAGTACTTTAATTTTGGGCAAGTCGTTTTTTAAGTCGATGGTCATTGCACCGATACATCGGGTTATGTTCCCTCCGTCTGTAAAGTCTCGAAGTTTAGTAAATGTTGTATAGGTCTTGACTGTTTTGGTTTTTGTTAGTGTTGACTCGCATTTTCTGCAACCCAAGCACTTTATGTCGTCAGGTTGACTTTCTATTTGTTTCTTAGCTTTGAGTAGTGGCTGGATTTTTTGCAGGGTAAGGAGTTTTTGTCTTAATTTGTTGTGGCATTCCTGAGCCTTTTTTAGATGGTTTTGTATTTCATTCGAGACTTGCTGAAGTGATTTAGAAGAAGCATTTTCCCAAGTTTGTGTCTTAGGGATATTTTTCATACTAAAGAACGTTGCGTCTATTTTAGCAGGCAGTATTGTGGTTTTTAGTTTAGTCTGTTGCGTACTGTTTAGTTTCTTTAAGGGGATTTTTTGTTCCTCCCATTCTACCTTTAGTACGTATAAGCCTTTGTTTATTTGTTCTTCCGCTATTTCCCCGTCAGATTGGTTAGTCAACTTTCGTTTGAAATTGTATAGGTTTTGCATGTCGAGTTCACAGACTGATTCGGGTAAATAGGCTCCAAGCTGATTTGCAAAACCAACTGGTGTAAAATCTGAAAATTTCAAAAAATTTACAATATACACAAAATGATACCTAGGATCTTTTAGTAAAAGTTTCATCATTCGCACCTTGGCAAATGTATCTAGAAGGTTGATATCCTGTATGTTGTCCGAACAAATATTTAACCTGGCTCTGGTGGTATAACAATCTAAAACAAGTTTGTCTTGTTTCAAATAATTTACCAATTCTTCTCGTAATTTTTTTAATTTTTTGGGATCACAACAATTTTCAAATAAATTTTGATAATATTCCTGTAATTCTTGGTATATTTTGATTTGTTCGTCTATTTTATTGAGTTCAGATTGGTGTTCGATTCTTAGTAGTTCGCTCTCAATAGCATAAGGTCCCTGCATCTTTTTTGCTCCGATATTATACAACGCTTTCAATTTTTCGCTTCCTGATTGATTAGCAATGGCTTCGGTCAGCACGTCATAATTCGCCGAGCAAAAAGAAAAACTCGCTATATTACAGCTCAATAATATTCCCGTAATAAATCTTTTGAATTTTTTATTTGCCATAAGTTTTTCTCCTAAAAATTAATAAATATTTTTATAAAGTTCGAACTATATTTTTATTATAAATTAATCTTTAGTTTCTGTCAAGTATAAATTTTAAAAAATTATTTATTAATTTTAAAACACAGAATGGTTATGTCATCAGCACGTTCTTCGCCATCTGAAAAAACATCTATGGCAGATCTAATATCAGTTACCAAACTCTTCATGTCTGAGTTTTTGTTAGAATTAATAATGATTTCTTTTAATTTTTGTTCAGAAAACAATTCGTGTTTTGTGTTAATAGCTTCTGTGACGCCGTCTGTATAAAAAATCAATATATCTTCCGGGTTTAAAACATCTTCGGTCGTTTTGTATTTAATATTATTCATAGCGCCTAAAACAAAGCCTTTGTGGTCTTTGATATTGACGCAGGTGTTTTCGCTTTTTCTGTAAATAATAGGGGGATTATGCCCGGCGTTAGAATACACAAATTTCCCGGTATTAATATTAATAATACTTATAAAACAAGTCACAAACATACCCGCTGTGTTGTTTTCACATAATTTTTCGTTTACTTTCCTGAGGGTTTCTTCAAGAGAATTATTATTTTGTAGTTCGTTTTTGATTAGAATTTTTGCGACAACCATGAACAACGCAGCCGAAACTCCTTTATCTGAAACGTCTGCGACGACTAGAACTAATTTTTCGCTGTCTATAAAGAAAAAATCATAAAAATCTCCGCCTACTTCTCTGGCAGGGTCCATAATAGCATAAATATCTATATTTTCATGCTCCGGGAACGCCGGAAAAATACACGGTAACATACTATTTTGGATTTGTTTTGCTATTTTGAGCTCACTATGGATTTTTTCTTTTTCGGCTGTAGTTTTAGCTAAATTTTTTATATATACATCTAAATTTTCAGTCATAGTATTAAAAGACTGTGCGAGTTCACCAATTTCATCTTCAGTTTCAATAGGAATTCTTAAGGACAAGTTCCCGTTACCTATTTCTTTGCTTTTTTTACTTAAATTTATGATAGGTCTGCTGATACTTTTCGCTAATTTAACCGAAATTATATATATAACTACCATAAATATTACAAATATAATTACATGATTTAATATAATTTTATTAAAATTTTGATTTAGAGAATTTATAGTTTCTTGGCTAAAGTCCGTAACTAGACTATTCATGTTCGAAACCGGTTCAGTAATATATTCTTCAGGCACTACTGTCACAAAAATCCAATTTGTAGATTTTAATAAATTATAAGACAAATAATATTTTTTATTGTTTATGTTTATATTAAAGCTACCTGTGTTTTGCGTAATATTATTATTTATAATTTCTTGCGAGATATCGAAATCCGAGTTTATTATTATATTTTTATTACTATCTAATATAAAATTATAGTTATTATTACTGATTTTTAAATTTTTAATATAATTACTGATATTATCTAAATTCATGTCTATTGCAACTACACCGAGAACTTCTCCGGAAGAATTCTTAAATGCTCTCGAGCAAGTAACGCAAAGTTTACCCGTAGTTTTAGAAATATATGCACTTTGCCACACTATGCTATCATTGCTATTGTTTGTATTCTCAACAGCCGAAATATACCATGGTCTTAACCTGGGATCATATTTTTCACGAGAGTTTTCTCCTGAATATTTATATAAAATACCTGATTTCGTGCCCAAATATATAGAAGTAATATTTTTACTATTATTAAAAATAGGTACTGTAATATATTTTAAATTATTTAACAATAATAATTCCTGTTTAATATCTTCCGGAATATAATTTTCAGATACAACTATATTATTTTGTGTAATTTCTGATCTCTGTTCTTGCGATAATTCGTTCCACGAATTAATATTTGTAACATATAAATTATTATTAATTTTATTATATTCGGGAATATTATACACTAAAATATTTTCATGATTGTCAGAAATTTTATCGACAGCATAAGCTTTTGCGCCGGCGCTATCAGGCTCCATCATATCGGGCAGAAATAATAATTCTTTTGGTAAAACTTCAGAATTTTGATAAATTTTTTCTGTACCACTACAAAAATTATTAATATGATTTTCTATTGTATCAAAAAACGAATCACACATTTCTGCAGAAGTCTTTGAGATAGTCTCAAGATAATTATTATTTTGAGATTTTAAAGAGCTTTCTCCGACACCGGATATATATTTAGTTAAATTTTTAGCTTCTTGTGAAGAATATTTCGAAGTTTTGTTTATACTTGTATAAATTAATATTCCTGATATTAGCTGTACAATAAATAATAAGCTGGTAATAATTATCAGTATTTTTTTTTCGAGCTTTAATTTTCGCAACATTACACATCACTTCCATATTACACAAATAATATATTGATTATATTATATTTTTAGTGTTTGTGAATAGTTTTTGTGTGTGATTTATAATTTTGTAAGCCCAAGCTTAAATATAAAACGCTTCTTATTGGCCGTGTCATAAAGCAATTGACAACTAAATTGTGATTTAGAAAAGAGCTTAAAATTGAACAAAATAGCCAATATAAAATCGAATCTAAGAGCCAAGCGTTAAGGAGTCTAAAATACCTGATTTGGCGTCGTTGTCTGATTTTGCAAAAGACTGTTGTTATTTGAAATTTCAGAGACTAAACTTTTTGATCTTGCAAAAAATCTATTAATATATCTCTGACAAGATTTGTCTAGTTTAGAAATATTTTTATCGGTCAAAATTTCCGGGCCTATAGCATTTATGAATTTTCTAGAGATATTCGGATTGTTTTTCCAGTAATTCATATCACATAATAATTTTAATAATCCTGAAGCAGCATCTTCGTGTTTTTCGAAAATTTCATGCTCTTTAAAATACTCGTAGACAAATTTAATATTATCTATATGATTGTCTTGATAATGTAACGGTGCGTGTGTTAGAGAACTCAGATTATTGGTTCTATAATTATATAATTTATTTGAAATACAGACTATTTTATTTGCTACAGCGTTACAGATCATATTAAAAGATTGGTCTTCTCCGTAAGCTTTAACACGTTCGTTAAATAATATTTTGTTTTCTTTTAAAAACGAAGTTTTGTATATTCCGGACCAAACGACAGCTTTTATATTATTAAAAATCGGATGATCTATAATCTGTTCTTTTGTATTGAAAAGCAAAATATCGGCGTTATGTTCAGTGGCTTTATTGTAGCAAATTTCGCAGGCTTCGGAATTTATACTATCGTCTGAGTCTACGAACATGATGTATTCGCCGGTAGCTTTTTCTATTCCTCTGTTTCTGGCAGCAGGTAACCCATGATTTTCTTGATGAATTACCATAAATCTCGAATCTTCTTGTGCATATTCATCGGCAATCTGACCGCTCTTATCAGGAGTACCATCATCTATGCATATAATTTCTATGTCTTTAAGAGTTTGATTTTTTATAGAATCTAAACACTCTCTAATATACTTTTCGACTTTATATATAGGAACTACTAC
>JAFQKZ010000118.1 GCA_017414725.1 Clostridia bacterium | reverse complement strand
ATGAAACCATGGACGATGAAATCAGCGTAACTGTGATCGCGACCGGTTTCGATAAGAGAGAGTCTTACTATCCGACTCCGCAAACACAGACCGGAGTTACCGCCCCCAGAGGTCGAGTTATTACCAGTAATTTTAATCATGGCTCCGGTAATACGAAAAATCCGGACGATAATTTTTACGATATAATGTCTTTGTTCAAAAATAAATAATTTACAAATTTATAAATATTGCGCGAAAGTAATATTTTTCATGACCGTGATTATATATTTTATATGATTTATGTTTATTAATTTAAAAGTATAAAATCCCGGAGAGATCGAAAAATATGTACTGGTATAGAATGTCTGTGCAAGACGTGCTGGAAAGCTTGCGCACGAACTCAATCACAGGGCTCACGAGTTTCGAATGCAATAAGAGAATATTAAAATATAATAAAAATAGTTTAAATTGTGATTTAAAAAATAAGAGTAAATTTTGGAAAAAACTTTCGAAACAGCTCTGTGATTTTATGATTATAGTCCTGTTTGTGTCGGCGATATTATCTTTTATAGTGTCGTGTGTCCAGAAAGACGATAATTATATAGATGTAATTATAATTCTGTTTATAGTGGTTTTAAATATTGTTACAGGCATATTACAGGAAAATCGTGCAGAAAAAGCTATTGATTCTCTGAAAAGCTTGTCTTCTCCGTACGCCAGGGTTTTTCGTGATAATAAAGCTCAGAGAATTTTGTCAGAAAATCTTGTCCCCGGAGATATAATAGTACTGAAAACAGGGGATTTGGTTTGCGCAGATGCCAGAGTTATCGAGTCTTCGGGGTTTTACGTAGAAGAGTCGGCTATCACAGGCGAGTCCGAGAGTGTGTTCAAGAACGAAAATATTATAAATAATACAGAAGAAATTTCTGTAAACGAACAGACAAACATGATTTTTTCGGGTACTATAGTTACTCGCGGACATGCAAAAGCTGTTGTCACAGAGACCGGTTTGAATACGCAAGTCGGGAAAATTTCTAGATTAATAAATACAGAACAAAATTTTAAAACTCCGTTAAGTCGAAAATTAGAGAAAACAGGAAAAATTATAGGAATTTTTATAATTATAGTAAGTGTTTTGGTATTTGTTTTGGGAATATTTCAAAATATTAATTTTTTGGAAATATTCATGATTTCTGTGAGCCTAGCTGTAGCCGCGATCCCCGAAGGTCTACCGGCTGTCGTTACGATTGTATTGGCCGGCGGTGTCAAAAAAATGGCCGCCCGAAATACTATAGTCAGAAATTTGTCCGCTGTCGAAACTCTTGGGCACATTAACGTAATCTGTTCTGACAAGACCGGCACTTTGACTCAAAACAAGATGACATTACAAGAAATCAAAATCATAAATAATAATATAAATTTAGATTCAGAAATTTCTAGAAATATATTAAAATTAGGCGTGTTATGCAATAATTCTATAATTTCTAATGATATTATAAAAGGCGAGCCCACGGAAAATTCAATTTTAAATTCTGCAAAAAATTATAATATTAATATAAATAAATTAAGAGAAGATTATAAACGTGTGTTTGAAATTCCGTTCAGTTCATCTAGAAAATACATGCTCACGGTCCATAAAAACAAGAATAATTATAAAATTATAATTAAAGGTGCTCTGGATATTATATTAAACAAGTGCAAATATTATAATTTAAATAATAATATATTAGAACTAGATAAAAATATTATTAATAAGATAAATCAAGATAATTCGGATATGACTAAAAGAGCTCTGCGGGTAATATGTATTGCGTATAAAAATCTGGATAATTTAAATAATTTTGATATTGATAATCTCGAAAAAGATCTGATTTTTTTTGGTATATTAGGGATTTGCGATCCGATTAGACCTGAAGCTAAAATCGCTGTTCAAGAATGTAAACGTGCCGGGATTAAACCCGTTATGATTACCGGCGATCATGTTTGTACTGCTGAGGCTATCGCGCGTTCTTTAGATATTTTAGATAATAATTCTAAAATCATGACCGGTGCAGAACTAAATAATATCAGTACTGAAAAATTGAGCGAAATTATAGATTCATATACTGTTTTTGCGCGCGTTTCTCCTGAACACAAAGTAAAGATAATTCAGGCTTTTCAGAAAAATCACAATATAGTCGCTATGACAGGTGACGGTATTAACGATGCTCCGGCTTTGAAGATTTCTGATATCGGTTGTGCTATGGGTAAGTCCGGGACTGATGCTGCTAAGTCTGCGTCCGATATGATTATTACAGATGATAATTTTAAGACCATAGTCGAAGCTATTAAGTACGGCCGCGGAATGTACGAAAATATCAAAAAAACTATTCATTTTTTGTTGTCTACTAATATTGGCGAAGTTCTTACGGTTCTATTGGGATTTTTATTAAGAGTACCCGCACCGTTGCTTGCTGTTCATTTACTATGGATAAATACTGTGACAGATACTTTTCCTGCGCTCGCTCTTGGAGTTGATCCTATAGATTCTGAAATTATGAATCGTGCTCCTATAAATTCTAAAAAAAGTCTGTTTGCAAACGGAACAGGATATAATATAATAGTCGAAGGTTGTTTTATAGCTACAATAGGATTTCTGGCGTATACAATAGGACGTGTGTTTTTTGATGTGAATTCATCAGAGCCAATTATAGGAAGAACGATGTGTTTTGCGACTCTGGGATTCAGCCAGATAATACATGCTTTTAATATTCGTACCAAGAAATCTGTTTTTAGAACAAATATATTTGATAATATTAAATTATTGTATTCTGTAGTTTTTTGTATGTTTTTACAAGCAATAACTATAATTATCCCGAGTTTTAATAATTTCTTCAAAACTTGTTTTTTAAATCTCAATCAATGGTTAATAATAATTTTATTATCTTTAAGTGTGTTAATTATCTCAGAAATAGAAAAGTTTTTTCAGAAAAATAAGCAAATTTTATGATTTTATAGACAGGAAGTGAAAAGTTTTGAGTATTATAAGTAATTTAAATGAAGTCGCGCAAATTTTGAAAAGTATGGATTATATTTATATTTTGACGCATAGTTTTCCTGACGGAGATGCATTGGGTTCTGCTTTTGTGCTGTGCAGAGCACTACAAAAAATCGGTAAAAGAGTCCGAATTAAATTCGATCATGATATACCCAGAAAATTTAATTTTTTAAATGATTATATAGACCATGATAATTTTAAGCCCCCGGATTATATAATTTCTGTTGATTTGGCTACAGATTCTTTGCTGGACGACGGTTTGCAGAGATATGCTTCGCGTATAGATATGTGCATAGATCATCACTTTTCTAACACAAAATACGCCAGTTTAAATTATATTGACTCAACTGCTTCTGCAAATTGTGAGATAATATATGATCTGTTAAATATCATGGGTATCGAACTTGATAAAGAAATGGCGCAGGGGTTATATCTGGGAATTACCGGAGATACCGGTTGCTTTAGATATTCGAATACTACTGCGAAAACTCATTATATAGCTGCAAAACTTATGGAGCATGATATAAAATTCTCTGAGATCAATGATAAATTTTTCTCTTTGAAATCTAAAAAAATACTAGATATAGAGCGAATTCTATATCAAAACATGACATATTTTGCTGATAATAAAATTGCCATGAGTTACGTAACGTATAAAAATATTACAGATTTAGGTATAGATGAGCATGAGTGTGACGGCATTGCTTCTATTCCAATACGTATAGAAGGCGTTCAGGTAGGTGCAGTCTTTAGACAAAAATCTACCGGTGAATATAAAGTTTCTATTCGAACTATAGAAGGAATCAACGCAAATGCTATTGCATCTATGTTTGACGGCGGTGGACATTACAAAGCTGCAGGGTTTAATCTGCCCAACGAACCTGTAGAAAATTTATTGAAATTAGTCTCAGATAAAATCATAGAACACATGAACTGGTAAAAAATTAAAATATAAATAATAATATAAAAAATATGATAATATGATAAATGGTATATTAATAATAGATAAGCCTCAGAATTATACGTCTTTTGATGTAATAGCTATATTGAGAAAAAAATTTAATCAAAAAAAAATCGGGCATATGGGAACTCTGGATCCCATGGCTACTGGTGTTTTGCCGATTTTATTGGGTTCTGCGGCAAAATTCCAGATTTATGCTCCTGAAAACATAAAAGAATATATATGTGAGATTCAGTTCGGAACAGAAACCGATACTTGGGATATCTGGGGCAAAATTATCAATCAAACAAATTCAAATATTAAAATTAATAATCTGGAAAATATTTTACATAAATTTATCGGAGATATAAAACAAGTGCCTCCGATGTACTCTGCTATAAAACAAAACGGCGTAAAATTATGTAATCTTGCTCGACGGGGGATAGAAATAGAACGTCCGGCACGTAACATAAAAATACATAATATCAATATCATGAATTTCGATGCAGAAAATCAAGTAGCTGTTCTGAAAATCTTGTGCTCTTCAGGTACTTATATACGTTCTTTGTGTCATGATTTGGGACAAGAATTGAATACTTGCGCGTGCATGAAAAATTTGAAACGAACTCTTTCGAATTCTTTTGATATATCCCAAAGTGTTTCTCTAGATAATATTAAAAATTTAGATCTGCAAGAAATTATAAATAATCACGTTTTGTGCACTGACAAATTATTCGAACATTTTGAGAAAATTAATTTTAATTCTGAACAATTATATTCTTTTAAACACGGTGCAAGTATAAAATTTCGTGATTTTGATAATTATAAAAATAATATTTTGCGTGTGTATTTCGAGAATGATTTTGTTGGGCTCGTGCAAATAGATAGAGAAAATAATATTTTGAAATATCTGAAAGCTGTGTGATTAATTTTTGTTTCCGTATTGTTGGTGTAGTCTACTATAAAAAGCTTTCAAATTTTCTTCGGTAGTAGCTTGAGGTTGGATATCCGACTTGATTGGTAATGTAAAACGGTATTCTGTTAATAAACCTGTTCGTATATATACCGGGGTGCCCTTCTGACGTTCATAGCGTAATGGTTCTTCCCATATTTCACACTTTTCAAAATAATTAGTAGCTGTATCTTTTTCTACAAACTGTATCATGTGATTTATTTGGTTTTCGGTTCGATATGCTTGATTTTCGTGTTTTGCACCAAAATATTCTATCAAAATCGGTTTTAATTTGCTAATACACATATTTCGGTATGCGTCTAAATTAGTTTCCGTAGAATATTTAATTTCAATAATAATGTCTAAAATAACGTTAGGGTAATTGTTTATATTTATTTTATCGGTTGATTCGCAAACAATTTTTTTATTATTTTCAAAATCAAAAATAATAGCCATACAATTAATAAACATGTTTTTTAACGCAGGAATGTCTATAGAACTATCAAAAAACTTATTAATTTGAGAAGTACAAAGCAACCATTGCCAACGCAATTTGTTTAGAGCTAATAGCTCTCCAGGTGTTGCGGGGTTTTGTGCTCTATTTTCTCCAGAACCGAACTCAGGGTTTTCATGATGGACGGGTTCAGCTTCAACGGCTTGTTGTTCTCTTCTTTCGCTAAGACTAAAGTCATGTGTTATATTTCCGCCTAAATCAAACGCGTGATTACCGTGAGCATCCGTCTCTAGTGTATCATGAACAGGTTGAACATTGCTACTAGTATTAGGAATTAATGGTTCGGCTTTAGGCGTTACAGATCTGATAATTTTGGGTTTGTTGAACTTTTTGTATAAGTATTTTAAAAATCCTATGAAGCCTAGAGGTCCTAAAATCGAACAAGCAAGTTTGATATCTGGTTTTGGTAATATATCGGTATTTTTATTTTGCTTTTTTGGAGGTTTATCGCCAAAGACTGTGCTTGTACAATAACCAAACGTTATCGAAAGTGACAAAACAATAGCTATACATTTTTTCATAATTTAAATTCCATTCTCTAATTAATAATAATTTTACAATAATATTATAATTTCACATAATAAAAATGTCAAGTGTATATTTCGAGAATGATTTTGTTGGGCTTGTGCAAATAGACCGTGATAATAATATTTTGAAATATCTGAAAGCTGTGTGATTTGGGACAAGAATTGAATACTTGCGCGTGCATGAAAAATTTGAAACGAACTCTTTCGAATTCTTTTGATATATCCCAAAGTATTTCTTTAGGGCAAGACCGCACAAAAGAAGAATGAAAAGCAAAAGGATACAAGATAAAATAGAT
>JAFQKZ010000117.1 GCA_017414725.1 Clostridia bacterium | reverse complement strand
TATCATGTCTCTATTTTATCTTGTATCCTTTTGCTTTTCATTCTTCTTTTGTGCGGTCCTGCCCTAAGTTTATTAGCTCATATACTGCCTCCAAAATTCCAGTATTGGAAAAAACAAACAATACCTCGCTGACAAAATTCATAGAACAAGCGGACAAAAAATGGGACTTATTTGAAAAGTTTATGGAAGAAAACCAATTATCTACCGTAGATTTTTCGAAAGCTAAGTTTGAAAAACGATTTGTATTTGGTATAGTAAAAGAAGAGAATAAATAAGGAGGTCGGAAAACTCATGAAACATATTCAGACTGTAAATAATTTAGATCTGCATAAAATTCAGACTACTACTGAAGCGTGCGGCGAGTGCCAGGCGTCTTGCCAGACAGCTTCAAAAGTCGATAATACTGTAAGTAATCAAGAATGCGAGTGCTGTAAATAATAATATATCAAGAAAAAGGTGACTGTTCGGCTTTGAGCTCGTGTTGTATCGAGTCGTAAAGCCGATGTTTTATGATACATAAATATAAATTTAATAATACGAATTTTGTCCTAGATATAAACAGCGGTTGTGTTCACATAGTCGATGATATCTGTTTTGATATCTTGGATTATATTCCAAATGCTTTTCTAGATTATACAGAGTCTTATGTTATAAAAAAATTGGAAAATAAATATAGTACTGAAAAAATACGCGAAGCATATAGTGAACTGTTGAGTTTGTATAAAAATAAAAAGATTTTTACTGAAGATACATATATAAATCCTGAAATTATAAATAACGGTATTAAACCGGCACCTATAAAAGCTGTTTGCTTAAATATATCTCATGATTGTAATTTCAAGTGCGAGTATTGTTTTGCATCAAAAGAAACATGTCTACGTGAACTCATGAGTTTTGATACTGCGAAAAAAACCATAGATTTTTTGATTAAAAATTCCGGAAGTATTAGAAATTTAGAAGTAGATTTTTTTGGCGGAGAACCGTTATTAAATTTCGATGTTGTAAAGCAAACTGTAGAATACGCACGCAGTCTGGAAAACAAATATAACAAAAACTTTAGATTTACGATTACGACAAACGGGTTATTACTAGACGATGACAAGATAGATTTTATTAATAAAGAGATGTACGATGTAGTCTTGTCTTTAGACGGACGCAAAGAAATTCATGACAAATTTCGAATTACACGAGCCGGACACAACACATATGACATAGTAGTACCGAAATTTCAAAAACTAGTGCAAAAGAGAAAAAACGGAAATTTTAAACAGTATTATATTCGAGCGACGTACACTAAATATAATTTAGACTTTTCGAAAGATATTTTTCACATACATAATCTAGGATTTAACGAAATATCAATAGAGCCTGTAATTTGTGATTTTGAGAACAATACTAATAACAATACAAAAAATTACATAATTACAGAAAGTGATTTACCGGAGATATTACAGGAGCATGAGAATATATGTAAGAAACTAATAGAGCTCAAAAAATCCGGTTCGAGTATAAATTTCTTTAATTTCAAGATTAATTTAGATTCCGGACCATGTATAAACAAGAGACTAAAGGGCTGCGGTTTCGGCAATGATTATATAGCTGTGACGCCAAACGGAGACATATATCCGTGTCATCAGTTAGTTGGAGAACCCAAATTTGTACTTGAGAACATACATAATACATACACAAAAATGTTTGATAATAATCTAAAAAAAGAGTTTTTGAAATTGAGTGTATATCACAAAGAAGAGTGTAAGAACTGCTGGGCGAAATATTACTGTTGTGGAGGATGCAGCTCAAAAAATTATCAGCACAATAAAAATTTAAAAACCCCATACAAATTATCATGTGAAATACAAAAGAAAAAAATCGAATGTGCTATAGCTTACAACGTACTTTCGAAAAATTAATATTTAAAAATAAAATCATGTTGGGCAGATATACATAAGAGATTAAATATTTCTATGAAAGACTTGACACATAATAAATATTATGTTATAATACCAATAGATTTAGCGTGAAACTAAATTAATTTAAATTTAAGGAGATTGAATTTCATGAGCAAATTCAAAAACAGATTAGCTTCTATAGTTTTGTCAACAATCACACTTGCAGGGGGGGGTAACAACGTGTTTGATATCAAATAGCGCTGTATATCAATGTCAGACTATTACAGACGAAGAAATGGAAGAACTGGTAAACGAAGCACTGACAGACAGCTTCAACCAGGACCCTTCGTTACCGCAGATAACCGCCGACAACTTAAAAACGGTCTTGCAGAAAGCACTTTATACGATAATCCATGGCAAACAAGGCGAACCACTTACAAAAGAAGAAAGAACTGAACTGCAAACCCTAGTTAACACGTTTCTATTTGTATTATCGAATTGCTTGGTAAACCACTTGTTGTTACCCCGACCTGGCCGGGCAGACCAATCGTCAGTACTAACAGAAGACCACCGCACAACCCTCCAGGGTTACTCCCCGGGCTGCGAACTATCGATGGCTTTCGTGGGCATCTTCCGGGGGTTAATACAAACGCAAGTACCAACCCCCCAGAAGTATTTCCCAGAGAACTTCTTATTAGACTGGTGGCTCGCAACGACCCTCATGAAGCCAGCCAACGCGTTGCAGTTCCTGCTACGTACTAACGACGAAGAGGACTGATAAACCTATCGCTTTTTATAGGTTTTCATTATTTGAACCTCTATTTTAAACAACCGTACAAATTATCATGTGAGATACAGAAGAAAAAAATCGAATATGCTATAGCTTTACAACGTGCTTTCGAGAAATTAAATATTTAATGCAGGGTCGCCATTGATTCGGACAACCACAGTAAAAAATCCAAACTAACCCCTACTGCGTCCATGCGAAGCTCTAAGAATCACTCGGAAGACTCACTGGTTTCGATTTCAGGATTCTCTTTTATCTGTCCATTTTCATCCATCAAACCAAAAACAAGAAAATCCGTAAACCCGGTCATTTCGAACACTTCACGCACTTCCGGGATTTCGTTTACTATCAAGAGGCTTGAATCGTTTTCAAAAGCATCAAGTCTCTTTTTTACGTGTAACACGGTTATAAGTCAAGCGCTACTCAGATACTCAACGTTTTTCATATTCAACACAAAATTAACTTTCGTTTGATTTTGTT
>JAFQKZ010000116.1 GCA_017414725.1 Clostridia bacterium | reverse complement strand
TTGTTAAATAAAAAACCAACAGGAGGTCATTTGTCATGAAGGCAGTAACACAAAAAGCAAGGTTTCGTCAAGCAGTAATTAATTACGCAGAGTGCCCCTAAAGAATTGAAAAAGAAAGCTAAGATAAAAAAGAAAAAAGAGTGAGATTATGTTTAAGATGATTGAAACGAAGTTTTGCTAGAAAAATTTATTGAAAACAAGAATAAAAAACATCGTTCTTTTCTCTCTCCTTATTCCATAGGGGCACCCGGTGCCTATAAAAACTATAGCTTCTTCTACTTGAAATCATTATAATATTACGTAAAATAATTGGCAATAAGCTCCGGATATTGGAACTGTGCAATAGAGCTTTAGCAGACTGGTCGAAATAAAAGAGATAGGCCGGTTGATGGTGACTGTTATTTTGACACTACACCAGTTATTTCTCTCAATTTGCTCTTAACTTGCTCAGCACTTTTACAGGTCCTCAATTCGACGAATCTAGGTTCTTGGTTTAGTGCTAAAGTATTTGGGTATTTGTCAGGTTTTTTTAGTTCCTTGGCGTTTGTTGTAAAAAATTCTTCAATAGTTCCTGCAAAGTTTTTACCTACTCCTAAAATTTTAAGCATAAAATTTGTCATCACCTTAGCCCACTTAGAATCGTCACCTATTTGTTTTCCGTTAACAGAATTTAGCGATTTTGCATTGGGCTTATGATTTAGTTTATTGGTTTTCAGCCGCGTACCACGGGTGATTGCCCGTTTCTGTATTTTGTAATCAAGATTTGATATTTCTTCTTCTGTCAATGGACTCCATTTCTCCCCGAACATATCAACTGCAAACGATTTTAGTTTCTTTTGAATAAGGCCCGTTCGCGTATCTTTTTCCTTAGCATCCTCTACGGCATCTAACATATCGCCTATAATCATTAAAACTTCGTTCCACAGATAATTTAACCTTCTCTTCTGTAGGTCTTTTTCATTATGTTTACAACCCCCTAACTCAACCTTTAAAGCTTCTTTCAACATTTCAACAGATAAAGAAGCATTCTCAGGCGGCAAAAATTTCTTTAACGGAATATTAGAATTATTCTGATATAGATCATCCAGTTCAACTTTCTCATTAGGTTTTCCGGTTAAAGCAATGCTCATAATTTCGCAAATTAATTTTTTAACTTTATCACGAATCTCAGAACGTTGTTTCTTGAATTTTATGACTTCGGGGTTGCGAGCATCGGTTATTAAAAGTTCTTGAGAAGATTTGTTTTCTGGGGTTACATTATTTTTTTCTGACAAAATCTTTTTAAATTTCGTTATCTCATATAATTTTTTCTCCAATTCATTTTCATTTCTACAGTTTTCCAACTCTTTAAATCTAGTTTCATTATTTAAAGCCGAAATATCGTTATACTTTTTCCTAAATTCATCTTCATGATCTGTAATAAATTTCCTAATAGTTTCTTCGAATTTTTTGTCTACTTCTAAGGCTTTAATCATAAAATTTGTCATAATATTTATCCATCTAGTATCTGGCATTTCAAGTCACTTCTTTCTAATTTTTTGAATACTATAAGTTTTAAATTTAAAAATATATTTCTAAAATCAAAACTTATAAAGCTTAGTTTTATATTTTTGTGTTAACAAGTCAATAAAATAAATATTTTTTGTATAATATTGCCAAACGATTCGGATAAATACACAAAAAATGAAAAGCATAAATATAAATTTAATAAAATAATTTTCTAAATTTGTGATATTATAGTATTAATACGAGTTTTTAATATAAATTTTAAAGGAGTAAATAAAATATGAAAGAATGCTTAAAAAATATTTTGATTATAGGCACAGGCGGAACAATCGCAGGGACCGGCACGACAGGTATAACATGTCATTACGAGCCCGGAAAATTAAAATTGAATAACTTGATAGATAAAATTCCTGATATCAAATCGCTTGCGAATATAAATTATATAGATATGTTTAATATTGACAGTTGTGATATGAGTTTTGAGAAAATTTCGCAGATTTCTAAATACATAAATAATAATATTGATAAATATGACGGATTTGTTGTAACTCATGGAACGGATACTCTGGAAGAAACTGCGTATTTTTTGAATCTGGTTATTAAGACTGAGAAGCCCGTAGTATTAACAGGTGCGATGAGACCGAGTACTTCTCTAAGTAATGACGGATGCTTGAATTTATATCAAGCTGTAGCTTTGGCTAGTCACGAAGAGTCTAAATCCAAAGGCGTTCTAATAGCTTTTGGAGATAGTATATACAGCGCTCGCGATGTCCAGAAAACCAGTACTTATAAAACAAATGCTTTTAATCAAAAAGATCTGGGTTGTTTAGGTTTTATACGTGATAATAAAATATATTTTTATAATATTTCGAACAAGGTTCATACTGTAAACACAGAATTTGATATTAATAATATACAGAAATTCCCAAAAGTTGAAATTGTATATTTTTATATGAACTCAGATATAAAAATATTGAAATTTATAGCTCAAAACTCAGACGGAATAATTATATCTTGTGCAGGTTGCGGGACTGTCAGTACAGACTGGTTCGAAGAAATCAAGAATTTAGTATTTGAAAAAAATAAAATTATAGTTTTTTCTTCGAAAATTAACAACGGTCTGGTAAATATAAATAAGAAATTTGAAAATAATATTATATGTGCGAATAATTTGTCTACTGAGAAATCTCGGATTTTATTGACTCTTGCTCTTACAAAAACACATGATATTAGTAAAATTCAAGAGTTTTTTGACAAATATTAACAAAAATTATATATATATTGTGTGTGATATGTATATTGAAATATGATTTAAAATTATTTAAAATTTATATATTATTTTTGGATTTCAGGAGTAAATTATGAATTTAAATCAAGTTATTAAGAATTTGAAATTTAAAAGTATACTCGGAAACAGTAATATAGAAATTAGTGATATAATTTATGATTCGCGAAAAGTTGTAAGAAATAGTGTTTTTGTATGTTTAACAGGAGCAAATTTTGACGGAAATAATTTTACTGAACAAGCTATAAATAACGGCGCTACTGTAATAGTCACCGAAAAAGATATTAAAATCCCGGGGATTTGTATAATTACTGTAGAAAACTCACGAGAAGCGTTGGCTACTATGTCAGCGAATTTCTTTGATCACCCGGCAAGAAAATTAAAAACTATAGCGATTACTGGTACCAAGGGCAAAACCAGTACTTCTTTTATGATAAAATGTATACTGGAAAGCACCGGTGCAAAAGTAGGGCTAATCGGAACCATAGGATATATTCTCGGAGAAAAAATAACAGATTTAAATAATACTACACCTGAGTCTTATGAAGTACAGAAATATTTAAATAATATGATAGAAAACGGCTGTAAATATGCTGTTTTGGAGGCTTCTTCGTTAGGACTCAAAAATCACAGGCTAGATAATATAATTTTTGATTACGGGATTTTCACGAATTTTTCAAATGATCATATATCAAAGAATGAGCATGAGAATTTACAAGAGTATTTAGAATCCAAAAAAATATTATTTAAAAACTGTAAAATTGGAATTATAAATACAGATGATAATCATGCTCAAGAAATAATTTCAGATAGCACTTGTGAAATTAAGACTTATAGTTTGAAAAATATTAAAAACATGAAATATGTAGTCAAAAATAATATTATGGGTATGAGTTTTGATTTAGCAAGTAATTTGAATATTAATAATATTTTTGTTTCCGTACCCGGAGAGTTTAATATTTATAATTCTCTGGCAAGCATAATTTTGTGCGAAAATTTGGGAATCAGTACGGAAAATATTATCTCAGGGCTCTCAAAAGTTAAAGTAAAAGGCCGCATGGAAAATATAATAAATAATAATAAATTTCAGATTATAATAGACTATGCACATAATTATGTAAGTATGAAAAGTTTGTTAGAAACCGTGAGAAAATATAATCCCAAGAGAATCGTAACTGTTTTTGGAGCAGGCGGGGACAGACCAAAGTCCAGAAGATATGAAATGGGTCAAATAGCCAGCGAACTTTCGGATTTCTGTATTATAACTGATGATAATCCCAGATTTGAAGACCGAAACTCGATAATTCAAGATATTGTTTCAAAAATCACAAAAAATAATTATATTATTATATCTAATAGAAAAGAAGCGATTGAATATAGTATTAAAAATTCTCAAGACGGAGACGTAATTATTCTGGCCGGCAAGGGTCACGAAACTTATCAGGAAATTTCAGGAGTTAAATATGAATTTGACGAAAGAAAAATAGTTAATAATATACTGGAAAATATTTAAAACACGAAAAGAGATGAAAAATTTATGGAAAAATTGACTATACAAGAGATTCTTGAAGCAACTAACGGAGTTCTGATTTCCGGTGACACCAATAGTATTATCAGTTCTGTTAGCACTGACTCGCGAGCAATATCAAAAGATGCTCTGTTTGTTCCTATTATAGGAGAAAATTTCGATGGACATGATTTTATTGAGAAAAGTTTTGAAAACGGCGCAAAAGCCAGTTTTATAACTCGTAATCATAAAAAATATGAAGATATTGTTAAAAATAATTTAAAATCTCCGGGTTCTTTGATAGAAGTTAGTGATACGCTTGAAGCCCTGCAAAAATTAGCTGAGTATTACAGACATAAATTACAAGTTGTAATTATAGGAATCACGGGCAGCGTTGGAAAAACTACGACAAAAGAATTATTATGTTCTGTTCTGAGCGAAAACATGAAAGTTTTCAAAAGCCCCGGAAATATAAACGGTCAATTGGGAACGCCGTTAAATATTTTAAGTATAGATAATTCGTATCAAGCGGCTGTATTAGAAATGGGCGTCAGCAAAATCGGCGAAATGAACAAATTATATAATATTACCAGGCCTGATATCGGAATAATAACTAATATCGGAGTTTCGCATCTTGAGAATTTCAAAAATATAGAAACTACTTGTTATGAAAAATCACAGATAATCCAAAAAGAAAATTCGAAATTATATGTAAACGGCGATATTCCTGTATTATCTAAATTACACAAAAATAATATAAATATCACAAAATTTGGCATAAACGGAGATTATAAATATAAATGTGACGAGATTTTATCTCAATGCGATAAGACCAGTTTTGTTTTGAGTACGCCGGAATTTAAAGATAATATTGTAATTCCGTGCCTTGGGATTCATAACGTGTATAATTCTTTAGCTGCAATTTGTGTTGCGCTTGACATGAACATGCACATAGATGACATAAAATCCGGATTATTAAAATTTAAAAATATAAACAAACGTCAAGAAATTCTAGAATTTACCGATGTTATTTTAATTGACGATAGTTACAATTCGAGTCCCGATTCTGTTAAGAGTTCCGTGAGTATTATAAAAAATTTGAATGCAACCGGAACAGTAATTTTAATTCTGGGCGATATGTTGGAGTTGGGCAAAAACTCAAAAGATATTCACTTTGAGACCGGTAGACATATAGCTACTGAAAAAATAAATATTTTAATTACTGTCGGCGAGAACTCAGAGTATTTGTCTCAAGGTGTTAAATCTGTAAATCAAAATATATCTTGTTTTCATTGTAAAAATAATTCTGAAATTATAGAAAAACTCGAAGATATAAATTTAATTCAAGATATAAATAATATAAAAAATAAAAATTTGATATTAATTAAAGGTTCCAGAAGTATGCACCTAGAAGAAGTTTCAGAGTACATAAAAAATAAATATAAATAAAATATTATGAGTTTTGAGAAAAATAATATAAAAAATATAAAAATAGGAAATGTAATTTTAAAAAATGTAGCAACTCTGGCGCCAATGGCCGGAGTGACTGATCGTGCGTTTCGTGAAATTTGCTCAGAATTTGGAGTAGGCTGTTTTACCAGCGAAATGGTAAGCACCAAAGGTCTGATTTATGACAGCAAAAAAACGTTTTCTCTGATAGAACACAGTAATCTTGAGCGTCCGTTCGCGGTACAATTATTTGGCAATAACCCTAAAGACTTTTACGAGTCTGTTAATATTTTATTAAACAAATATCAAGACATAGATATTATAGATATTAACATGGGTTGTCCCGCTACGAAAATTATCAAAGAAAATTCCGGTTCTGCGCTTATGAAAGATTCTAGTTTGTGTGGGCAAATAGTAAAATCATGTAAAGATTCTGTTATGAAAATAAACAAAAATATTCCTGTTACTGTTAAGATTCGTGCCGGCTGGGATAATAATAATCTTAATGCGCCTGAAATCGCAAAAATTTGTGAGCAGTCCGGAGCAGATTTAATTACAGTTCACGGTCGCACCCGACAGCAAGAATACTCCGGTACGAATAATCTTGATATTATTAAGCAAGTAAAAAATTCTGTTAATATTCCGGTCATAGGCAACGGCGACATAAATTCAACAGAAACCGCGAATTTTATGTTAGAATATACTAATTGTGATTTAATTGCGATTGGTCGCGGCGCTATGGGGAATCCATGGATTTTTAAAAATATTAATCAAAACAGTAATAATATTATTTCCATGGCTGAAAAAGTACGTGTCATGAAATTACATATAAACAAACTTTGCGAGTACAAATCTGAAGAAATTGGCATAAAAGAAGCTCGCAAGCATATATCAGCATATTTGAAAAACTTTCCAAATGCATGCGAGTTCCGCAAAAAAGTTTTTAGTACCCAGACAAAACAAGAATTATTAAATATCTGTGAAGAATTAATTTGAAATATATATAATTTGCGGTGGTTTTGATGAGAATTTTGACACAATCAAAAAAGAAAATAAATATTGTTCCGTATGATCCTGAGTGGCCTAATATTTTCAAGATACATGCGAATGAATTGAAATCTGTGCTCAAAGAAAACTGTATAGATATTTATCATGTTGGTTCTACAAGTGTTCCAGGTCTATGTGCAAAACCTACAGTAGACATAATGTGTGTTGTGAAAAATTTATCAAACATTAATAATATATTAAAAAATATAGGGTATGAACCAAAAGGCGAATTTAATCTTCCGCTTAGATTATTTTTCAGCAGAAAACAACCTAATGACATAAATCTTCATGTTGTCAAAGAAAACAGCGGTGAAATATCTTGGAATTTGACTTTTCAGAATTATCTCAGAAATAATTCTGAAGCTCGTGAACTTTATGCTAAGACAAAACTCGATCTTGTAAATAACCATCCCGACGGATTTAATATAATAGAAAATTTGTTTTCTGAGTATACTATAAAAAAAGGAGAAATTATTAGAAAAATTGCCAAAATTGCCGGCTTTAATAGTTATAGATTTGTGATTATATCTAATTATTACGAAATAGAATCGTATAAAAAATTTATGAATATCGAAAATATAGATTTTAGCGATAAAAATACTTATCATGTGTGTTTGTGTCTTGGAACAGAAATAGTCGCAGTTGCGTGCGTGAAATTTGATATTGTAAATTCTGTCGCAGTTTTGAAATCTATTAAATCAATAGATATCAAAAATAAGAATATATTAATAGAAAAAATTAGCGAATGGGTAGATTTTCATAATTTAAAACTTGATATTTAAAACACAAAAAATTCGACTGGATAAAATTCTAGTCGATTTTTTTTATTTCAAAAATAAACACAAAAAAATTGGCACCTTCCTATTTTCCCGGACCGTCTCCAGTCGAGTATTTTCGGCATCGCTCAGCTTAACTATCGTGTTCGAGATGGGAACGAGTGTACCCTGAGCATCATCAGCACCAACATTTTCATATTAGTATTAATATAAATTTCAGTCAATTAATTTTCTGAAATATCTCTTTTTTGAATATATTTTT
>JAFQKZ010000115.1 GCA_017414725.1 Clostridia bacterium | reverse complement strand
TGAACGAGCTATCAGACATGCCATAGAAGTAGCCTGGGACCGAGGAGATATAGATATTTTGAATCATTATTTCGGATATACTATTCATAATTCTCGAGGGAAGCCTACAAATTCAGAATTTATAGCTATGATAAGCGACAAGTTACGACTTGAATTAAAATCCGCGAGTTAATATAAATTATAAATCCCAGTTATAAAAATTAATTTATAGCTGGGATATTAAATTTTCTACGAAATCAGAGACTAAGATATAATTTATGTAGTTGAAAAAATTATGGAGCTAAAAAATATGTCGATCTTAGATTGAATTTGATTTCTGTTATTTGTGATTTTGAGCTTCTGCTTTGATTTTGCAGGAGATGTAATTAAAGAAAAAAGAATTTTGGATCGAATAGAACGAATTGTTTTGTAGAGAGCGTGTTAAGAATAGGAACCTCGATATCGAGTCAAATGAAATCAGATTGCTAAATAGAATATTTTGTTTGCTTGCAAATCTTTATCTTGCTGATAGGCGTTTTGGCCTCTCGGTCTGATTACGGCTTGTTTTGAGTAGAAAAAACAGGGATGTACTTGTCTCTTTTGTTTTTTTGATACTTCTTGCTTCCTCTATTCTTTTTTATCTTTATATACGCGGTTTTGCCTTAATAGTCAAAAATAATCATTATTCGTGGTAATGAGTAAACCGATAAGCCGAATTCTGTCGTGGGCAATCATTTATCTGGGCTGGATATTACTATCTAGATTTTAAATATAAAAAAAATATTTAAAAAATCAGCTCGTTGCCATCTATTGTTGTGCCGAGCAAGCACATTTTTTACCATACGATGTTGCTCCGGTTAGGGTTTACATAGCACTACGATCTCCCGTAATCTGGTGAGCTCTTACCTCGCCTTTCCATCCTTACCGATAAATTATATGTATAAAATACGGCGGTATATTTCTGTTGCACTATCCCTAAGGTCACCCTCGGCGGCCGTTAGCCGTTAACCTGCTCTGTGGAGTTCGGACTTTCCTCATGTATCTCTACACGCGATTGCCTAGTTTACTCACTATTATTCAGTATAATTCTTTTAAATAATTTTGTCCAATATCTAATACATATTTGTAAAATTTGTGCTTTGGCAGCTACTTACAATTACTTACAATTTGTCAACCAAAAGATTCTCGTTAATTATTTTTACGTAATATAATATAATGAATATAAACAATTGTTTTTCGGGGGTTATTAATTTTGTTAAGCAAAAAATGTATTTTTAAGGGTTCCGGGGTAGCACTTATTACGCCAATGGACAGGAACAATAATATAAACTATGAAACATTAGAAAAGCTCATAGAATTTCAGATAAATAACTCTACAGATGCTATTATTTCGTGCGGTACAACAGGTGAATCGTCTGTTCTGAGTTCCGAAGAAAGACAAAAAATTATAGAGTTTACTATAAAAAAAGTTAATCACAGAGTTCCTGTTATTGTTGGTACAGGTAGCAATAACACTCAGACTGCACTTGAATTTTCAAAACAAGCTGAAAAGCTAGGTGCTGACGGATTATTAATAGTGACTCCATACTATAATAAATGTTCCCAAGAAAGCTTGGTATCTCATTATAATTATATTGCCGACAGAGTTTCAACTCCGATTATTTTGTATAATGTGCCATCCAGAACCGGGGTAAATATTCATCCGGAAACTTATTTAAAATTATCAGAACACAGTAATATTTGCGCAACAAAAGAAGCCAGTGGCAATCTATCAAATATATTGAAAACTAAATATTTATGCGGAGATAATTTAGATATTTATTCAGGGAACGATGACCAGATAGTTCCGGTTTTATCTCTCGGAGGTATAGGAGTAATATCTGTTTTGGCTAATGTTTGTCCGAAAGAAACTCACGATATAATTTATAATTATTTGAATAATAATATTAGTATTTCGCGTGATTTACAGATTAGATATACAGAATTAATAGAGTTGTTATTTAGCGATGTAAATCCTGTACCTGTAAAAAAAGCCTTAAATTTAATGGGGTTTGACTGTGGTTCTTGCAGATTACCGCTAGGAGAATTAAATAGTGCAAATACCCAAAAATTACAAGACAGTTTACAAAAATTGAATTTGGTATAATATATTATTAGTTTTTGTTTATTTTTAAAAGAAAGTAGAAAATTCATGAATATAATATTATGCGGATGTAACGGCAAAATGGGCCAAAGCATTGTAAAAAATATTAGTAATTTCGAAAATTTTAATATAGTGTTTGGCGTAGATAAAAATACAAATATCAATAATAACTTTCCGGTTCTGGATAATTTAAATAAAATAAATAATACAGATAAAAATATTGATGTTTTAATAGATTTTTCTAATCCGTCAAATCTGGACAATATTTTAGATTATTGTTTAAGCACTAAAATCCCTGCAGTAATTTGTACTACAGGATTTACAGATACACAAATAAACAAAATCAAAAAAGCTTCTGAAGACATACCAATATTTTACTCTCAGAATATGTCTTTAGGGGTTAATTTACTAATAAATCTTGCAAAAAAAGCAGCTGAATTTTTAGGTTCGGATTTTGATATAGAAATAATAGAGAAACATCACAATAATAAAATTGACTCTCCGAGCGGTACGGCTTATATGATTGCAAACGAGATAAATCAAAATAATAAATATAATTATGTTTTTGATAGAACTCAAAAAAAATCTAAAAGAGAAAAAAACGAAATAGGGATACATTCTGTGCGAGCAGGTAGTTTATGTGGAGAACATGAAATTATATTTGCAGGTCCAAATGAGTCAATTAGTATTACGCATTCTGCACAATCACGAGATATTTTTGCTCTAGGTGCACTTAAAGCCGCTAAATTTATAATAAATCAAAAACCCGGGTTTTATAATATAAATAATTTGTATTAAAATAAAATGGGGGTGATTAATATAGAAAACAAGGACAAAAATAAAGAACAACTTTTGATTGATTTAGAGAAAAAAATAAAAGAGAAAGATAAGATTATATGGACATCTATGTGGGTACTTATAATTATTTCTGCAATATATTTGTTTTTTAGTATCTTGGTGGTTGATTTTTTGATGTCTGAGGGAGTGTGGCAAGTTGTTGCAGCTCTTGGTTCTTGCGCTGTGTTTTTTATTTTGTGTTTTTATATCTTAAAGCTTGAGATATGCGTAGGTACTTATAAGTGTAAAAATTGTAATCACGAAATAGTTCCAAGTTATTCAGAAGCGTTTTGGTCAATTCACATAGGAACTACTCGTTATTTAAAATGCCCAAAATGTAACAAAAAAACATGGCATAAGAAAATTTTACATAAATAATTTTTATTAAAAGTCAAAATATACTGAATCATAGTTGCACTCTACTATTAGTTGATATAAAAAAACTCTCTATTCAACTAATAGTATGTGTATTTTTAAAAAACAATAATTTATACTTAAACCCAAAATCGTAGAAGAATAGAGGTGAAAAATATGAAAGAAAAAGTATGGAGAATTGCTGTAGTCCTCGGAATTTGTGTTATATTTTTTATTTCTTGTTTTTGTGCTTTAAAGTTTGAAGTAAATAATGGCACTTACAAGTGTAAAAATTGTAGTTACGAAACTGTTCCAACCTATTCAGAAGCGTTGTGTGCGATGCATATTGGAAGTACTCGTTATTTAAAATGCTCAAAATGCAACAAAAGAACGTGGCATAAATGGTATAAGAAAATTTTAGATAAGTAATTGGAGGTAAAAATGAATCAGATTAAAATAGGAAAATTTATAGCTGAGTGTAGAAAAAAGAACAACCTAACTCAAGCACAACTTGCAGACAAACTAAACATAACCGACAGGGCTGTATCTAAATGGGAAAACGGAAAAGGAATGCCCGATTCATCAATAATGCTTGATTTATGCAAAGAACTCAAGATAAGTGTAAATGACTTATTATGTGGGGAGATGGTTGACATGGAAAGCAAAAATAAAAATCAAGAACAGCTTTTATTTGATTTAATAAAAGAAATAGAAGAAAAAAATAAAATTATATGGACATCCAGAAACATAATCATATTTTTTTCTATGATATATTTGTTTTCAGGTGTCTTTATTGCTGAGTCTCTAATACTCAATGAAGTGTGGCATACTGTTACAATTCTTGGAATTTGTATTGTGTTTTCGATTCCTTGTTTTTGTATCTTAAAGCTTGAAGTGAGTGTAGGTACTTATAAGTGTAAAAAATGTAGTCATGAAATAGTTCCAAGTTATTTCGAAGCGCTGTGCGCAAAGCATATTGGAACTACTCGTTATTTAAAATGCCCAAAATGTAACAAAAAAACATGGCATAAGAAAATTTTACATAAATAATTTTTATTAATCGACAAAAAATAAATTCCAAAAAATATTTGACAAATTTTTTCTATGTGTTATAATTAAAGTCGTGATATATTTTATTTTAGAAAGGATGATATTTATGTCTAGCAAAAATATTTTTGAAGTATTGCAAAATATTGCAGAAAACCCTGAATCTAACGAAAAATTTTTAAATATTCTTAAAGAAAATGGCTTTACCGGAACTTTAGAGGAAGCCGAAAACCAAATTAACCAGCAAACTCAAGTTGTTTTAAATAATTTAACGACTGAAGATTTACAAAATATTGCAGGAGGAAAATCCTTAATGAATGATAAACTGAAAAAAGCCCTAGCCGTTGGCGGA
>JAFQKZ010000114.1 GCA_017414725.1 Clostridia bacterium | reverse complement strand
CTGGTAATACCACAGTAATTATTTTCATTGTCATGATCGTATAACTCTATAGTACAAATATTATTGTCATAAGAGATTTCGCTTGATAAATCTCCGTCAAGTTCTGTACAAGCTAAAACTTTTTCGACTCTATATTTTTCTTTAAAATTACCTAGATCTAACTGAAATTGAAATTTATTATTATAACTTACGTAATTTGTCCAGTTTTTTACATATAAATTATTATCTAAGATATTATTCTCAAAATCATATATTACAGGTTCTGAAATATTTAATTTCATAGCTTCAATGTTATTTATTGTAATCACGCGGTCAGAATTTATATTATCGGTAGTCCACTGGTAGCTACCATCTATAAATTCACCATCAGTAATAATATTATTATTATAAATATTAGAAGCAGATATATTGTTAATGTTTTTATAACCGTTATTTAATTTTATTCTGAAAGTTACAGGCTTGTTTTTCTCAATAGTTAAATTTGTACCCACAAGAGTCTCGAATTCGTTATTATTATTCAAAAATTCGATATCAGCGATTTCGTTTGGATTTATTTCAAAATCTTCGGCGTACTGTATTACAAATTGTACATTATGCGTAGTTTTACTGAAAATTTTAAACGAAAAAAACACGGTCAAAATTATTAACGCAAGAGAACTTACAAAAAAATATAGACTATTTTTAGAAAAAAAACTTTTTTTATTTGTAGTCATAATTCACACCGCCTTGTACTTTCTAGAATTAAATAAAAATATTTTGTGTAAATAATACTGTTTGTTATAAAAAAAAACAATATTATTATGAAAAATAGTCAAAAACCACAAAAACAGGGCTAAAACACAAAAGTCACTAAAAAAGCATAAACTTACAATATTTTTTGTATATAATACACGAACTTTCAAGTGTTTCTGTTTTAATACTTGACACATGATTTTAGATAATATAAATTATAGTTAACTGTAATGATTAGTGATTTACAGAAATACAGTCATCTTAAATTTTTTTCGAATACTGATGATGGGTTGTTTTGGTGGTTTAATGGGCAAACACAGCAAAGTGTCTAGAGATGCCAGAGTTTCGGTATTGCTGGAAACGTACGGCAAATTATTGACTGACGTTCAGCACGAAAGTGTAGATTATTACTATAATCAAGATCTTTCGTTGGCTGAAATAGCGGATATTGTAAAAAAATCCAGACAGGGCGTACATGATGCTATAAGACGTGCAGTTGTAATATTAAATAATTACGATGAATCTTTAAAATTAATCGATAAGTTTGAAGAAGTAAATTCTATTATAGAGTCTATCAAAGAGATTGCGACTCAGATTGGAAATACTGAAATTGTGGAGTTAGCCAATAAAGTATCTTTATAATTTATTTGAATTTAAATTTTAGTCTAGAAAGACGGTGATACTTTGTTATTTGAGGGACTTTCAGAGAAAATTTCCGAAGTTTTTAAAAAATTAAAATCCAGAGGAAAACTGTCTGAGTCTGACGTTAAAGATTCGATGAGAGAAGTCCGGTTAGCTTTGCTGGAAGCTGACGTTAATTACAAAGTAGCTAAAGAATTCACAAATAAAGTTACTGAGCGAGCGGTTGGCGAGAATATCATGCAGAGTTTAACTCCTGCGCAAATGGTAATCAAAATCGTCAACGAAGAGCTTACGAATTTAATGGGTCAAGAGCAGACCAGATTAAATCTTTCATCGAAATCTCCTACGGTTATAATGTTATGTGGATTGCAAGGTTCCGGCAAGACTACGCACGCAGCAAAATTAGCTTTAATGTTAAAAAAGCAAGGGCGTAGACCGTTATTGGTAGCGTGTGATATTTACAGGCCTGCGGCGATTAAACAGTTACAGGTTTTAGGGTCACAAATAGGCGTTCATGTATTTGACATGGGGCAAGAAAATCCGGTAAAAATAGCTTGCGAATCTTTGAAATATTCAAAAGATTATGGTCATGATATAGTGATTTTAGACACGGCAGGAAGATTACATATTGACGAAAAGCTTATGACCGAATTAAAAAATATCAAATCAGAAGTAGGTCCTGATGAGATTTTGTTAGTTGCCGACGCAATGACCGGTCAAGACGCTGTGAACATATCTAAATCTTTCAATGATTTGCTGGATATAACAGGCGTTATATTGACAAAATTAGATGGGGATACTCGTGGCGGTGCGGCTCTTTCCATAAAATCTATTACCGGAAAGCCAATTAAGTTTGTAGGTACAGGCGAGAAACTCGAAAACATAGAAGATTTTCATCCGGACAGAATGGCCTCCAGAATACTTGGCATGGGTGATATCTTAACGCTTATTGAAGATGCAACTGCGACTTTTGATAAAAATCAGACTGATAAATTAGCGCAAAAATTAGAAAAAAACAAATTTGATCTTGATGATTTGAAAGACCAAATGATGCAGATTAAAAAACTGGGGCCATTGAAGTCTGTGATTAGCAAGTTCCCAGGCATTGGGAACAAGCTGAAAGACATAGATATAGACGATAGACTACTTGACAGGACTTATTCTATAATTTTGTCTATGACTTTGAAAGAGAGAAAAAAGCCAAGCATAATAAATTTTTCGCGTAAAAAGCGAATTGCTGCGGGTAGCGGCGTAAAAGTTGAAGACGTCAACAGGCTTTTGAAACAATTTGAGCAAATGCAAAAAATGATGAAACAGTTTGGCGGAAAATTCAATAAAATACCGAAATTTAAATTTCCAAATTTTTTTAAATAAATTAATAAAATAAATAATATGGAGGAATGTTTTATGGCAGTTAAAGTTAGATTACGCAGAATGGGCGCGCACAAAAAGCCGTTTTACAGAGTAGTTGTAGCAGATGCTCGTTCGCCTCGCGACGGCAAATGTATAGAAGAAATCGGTTATTACAATCCTATGAGTCAACCTGAAGAGATTAAACTTGACATTGAAAAATATGATGCTTGGATTAAAAACGGAGCTCAACCTACAAGTCGTGTTCGCACTATAGTCAGTAATTATAGGACTAAAAATTAAAATTATTAATAAAATCTAGGAGAGTTTGAGATTTTTATGGACGATAAACAAGAAAATCTACAAGAGAATATTGAAGAAACAACTAATATTCAAGAAAATAATAATTTGCCTGAAGAGCACAACTCTGACGAAGAAAATAATAAAGAACCTAAGATTTCTTGTCGTATAATTAACTTTCCGGACAAAGATAGACTTGGAAATTTATTGCTCAGTATAGTCGAGAGCTTGATTTTAGATTACGATCAATTACAAATAGTTAAGTGTAAACCTGAAGATCTTGAACCCGAGATGTTCGATATACAGACTTATAGAGTTGGCGTTTCTGAAGAAGACATGGGACGTGTAATAGGTAAAAACGGGAAAACAGCCAGATCTATTCGTAGCGTAATGCGTTCTGCTGCAATTAAAAACGGCCTGAAAGTTGATGTTCGTATCGGACCTCACTTTGACCCTGAAAAACCAGCGGAAAATTATGTGTTTCCGGTAATTACTAAAGATTCTGCAGAGTAATATAAATGCCTGAAAACCAGTATCTTCCGGTAGGAAAATTTGTAGGCGTTCGCGGTCTTAACGGAGAATTAAAAGTCGATTCTTGGATGGACAATCCTGATGATTTTTGTAAATTAAAAAATATATTTATCAAAAAAAACAATCAAAATATTTTAGTAAATATAATTAATTACAGATATCATAAATCGCATATTTTAGTGAAACTAAAAAATATTTGTGACAGAACCGGTGCGGATGAATTTGTAAATCATGAGATTTATGCTCATAGAGATAATATACCTAAAAATTCAGACAGATACTTTATTCAAGATTTAATAAATTGTCAAGTTATAGATTTTTCTAGCAATAAAATTTATGGTGTTTTGAGTAATATTTTTAATACCGGCGCTAATGATATTTATGTGATAAAAAATAATAACAAAGAATATCTTGTGCCGATAATTCCCGGAACTGTTAAAGATATAAATCTAGATCACAATAAAATTTATATATCTCCTATAAGTGGAATTTTTGATGAGTGATAAATCATGAATATTGATATTATGACTCTGTTTCCGGACATGTTTGGAGCTGTTTTTTCGGAGAGTATTATAGGACGTGCGCAAAAAAATCATATTCTGGACATAAAATTTCATCAGATTCGTGATTTTGCTTTTGATAAACACAAACGTGTAGATGATACTCCGTATGGTGGCGGTCAGGGTATGCTTATGCTCGCAGAACCTATATATTTGTGTTTTAAAAATATATGTATGGCACGAAACGCCAGACCAAAATTAGTATATATGAGTCCTAGAGGTAAAAAATTAGACCAAAAAATTGCACTCGAATATTCAAAAATAAATAATATTGCTGTGCTTTGCGGTCATTACGAAGGCGTCGACGAACGTCTTATAGAAGAAATAGTTGACGATGAGATCTCTATCGGAGATTACGTTCTTACAGGTGGAGAAATCCCTGCGATGGCGTTTATAGACACCGTTTCCAGATTAGTACCTGGAGTTTTATCTGAAAATATTTGTTTTGAAGATGAAAGCTATTTCAATAATTTGTTAGAGTATCCGCAGTATACTAAACCGTCTGAGTGGCGTGGACGAAAAGTCCCAGAAGTATTATTATCAGGGCATCACGCAAATATAAATACTTGGAAAAAAGAGCAGTCTTTGAATCAAACTAGAATTCGTAGACCGGATCTTCTAAATAATAAATAAAATAAATTGGAGTTTTTGTTAATTGTCTAATATTTTTGGTTCAAATCAATTATTAAGTACACTTTTGATTTATGGTGTATTAATCGGCGGTATGTATTTTTTAATGTTCCGCCCGCAACAGAAAAAAAGAAAACAAGAAGAAGAAATGAGAAACTCTCTTGAAATCGGCAATGAAATAGTTACTATAGGTGGAATAACCGGAAAAATAGTAAGCATAAAATCAGATACTATAGTTCTGGAAACCGGTTCCGATAAAATCAGAATTAAAACATGGGCTGTTGCAAGCGTAGTTTCTGAAGATCAGCAAAATAATAACGCCAAATAATACCTGGCGTTTATTTTTTTAATTATTTTCCAGAACTAATACCGGATCAATAAATTCACCATCTTTGTTTATACTCAAATGTAAATGTGGTTCGTCTTGTGATTCACACGGAACTCTGTCGATTAAGCCAATTTTTTCGTCGCTTTCAACTTTTTGTCCTTTTTTGACGCACACGTTTTTGTCTAATCCCGAATAATAAGCTGTGAAATGTGGGTCGTGTAATATCACTACCGTTGTACCGTACAATAAATCTTCGTAAATATCTGTGACAGTTCCGCTTGTAATAGCTTTTACGTCGCTTCCTACTTCAGATTTAAAGTCAGTACCTTGATGTGCTCGCCAATCTCCGAGAGTTTTCGAATATACAGGCTTTTCGTTACTGAACTCTTTGATTATCTCTTTCCCAACAGGATAAATAATATTATTTTTTTCAGAAATATTTTGGTTAATCACAGCCTGAGTTTCTTGACTGTCAAAAATATTATCAGGGTTTTCGTACGGAACCAGAACTTTTTTGTCCTGTGAACTCTCGTCTAAAATACTGGTTTTGCTATTACTTTGAGTATTTGTATTTTTAGTATTATTATTTTTCGTGGATTTTTTCTGAGTAGTGCTAGATATATTTTTGCTAGACTTGGTACCAGAAGTCGTAAATACGTCTTTTATGTTTCTATAAGTAGACCATCCTGCAATCGAAACTGCTCCTATACATACCGCCAGAGAAATATATAACTTTGGATTTTTATATGGTTTAATCTCCGGCTCAGGCTCTTGTTCCGGCTCTTCAGGATTGGTTTTGTCCTCGTTTTCAGTATTCATGACAATACACCTCCGAAAAACAGTATCGCCAAAAATACAGTTAACTATACATTTGATTTTATATATTATTTAAAGTCAAAAATGCAGCTGTTGTTCCGCGTTTTCCGTGAGTAGCTCTGTGAGAAAACAATAAATCATGATTACACATTGTGCAAATATCAGATTTGAAAATATTTTCTTCTTTAATGCCTGATTTAATAACTAAATTTTTGTTTACTTCCAATAAATCTATGCTTATTTTATTATGATTTTCAGATTTATGTATGTAAGTTTTCGGGATTCCCAATTTGCGAAATTTTTCTAGTACTTCCATATCAACTTCAAAACAACATGGCCCTATGCTAGGCCCAATCGCAACGATAATATCTTGTGCCTGAGAATTATAATTTTCTAAAAATTTCTGCACTAATTTCCCGGCAATATTTTTTACTGTGCCACGCCAACCGGCATGTGCAAGACCAATAATTTTTTTGTTTATGTCAATCATATATACCACGGCACAATCTGCGTGAAAAGTCATTAAACAAATCTCGGTATTGTCAGTGATAAGCCCGTCTGTGCTTTCAAATCTCGTAAAATTACTGCCCTCGAGATTTATATTTTTTTTGCTTACAACACAAATATTATCTTCATGAACCTGAGAAGTTAAAACTAGATTATTCTTTTTAATATTCATACAGTTACAAAAAATATCGTAATTTTTTTCTACATTGTTTTTACTGTCGCCATTATTAAATCCAAAATTTAAAGATTTGTATTCTTTTTCGCTTACGCCGCCAAGTCTAGTCATATACCCGTGTTTTATGAAATTATATTTATCTAGTTCTTTAAAACTTAAATATGACACGGCATCTTTAAAATTAATGTTCATAATATCACTTTTAAATATCATAATTCTTCAGCTCCTTTTTAATTTTATACTTTAATACTTATAGTATGTCTTGTATGTTTTTTACAATTCCAGTTGTACACATTCGACAATATAAATAAAAATATATTGAAATTATATAAAAATATATCTAAAATGCACTACGTAGACTAAAAATTAATACTGGTTTTAAAAACAAAATAGAAAGGAAGTAGATTTGTATGAGTAATACTGTTATGCATGGTTCAAGGTATTGGACTGAGGAAAACTGGGAATATGCTTTTTTGCAGGCTACAGATCCTAACATCCGGAGGTCTGTACTAATTGTGTTGAAGGAATGTAAAATTCCTATATATGTGCAAGATGCCGATAATGGTGAAAAGTGGATCGAGGTGAGTAACCTTAGAAAAATGCCCAACCTATCAGAGTACGAGGGACGAAACGGATGGAAGTTGTCTAGCGAAAAAAACATTTTTTCTGGTACTAGAGTGCTGGAGGATTTAGAGAAAAAATTAAAGGAAGGTGAGTGCAACTGTAGCTTTATGGTGATTAACGATGAGCCTGAGCAAGCGACCAACGGGAACTCAGCAGTGGACCTTGAAGCTGAAGATTCAGGGCAAACTACTCTCGATGAAAACCCACAGAAAACTGAAAAAGTTGAAAAAAAGAGTGGCACGGACGAAGAGACGAAGAAACAAAAATCCGATAAAATCAAAAATGGAGAGAAATCGAAGCAACCAAGCAATGTAAAAACCGATGATGATACGCCAGCCGAAATAGTAGAAGACTTGGAAAACCGAAAACAACCAAAAAAATCAAGCAATGTAAAAACCGATGATGATACGCAAGCCGAAATAGTAGAAGACTTGGAAAACCGAGCACAATCAAAAAAATCAAGCAAGGACAAAGTCAAGAAAAGTCTATGGTCCAGAGTAAAAGATAAATTCAAAAGGAACAAGTCGAAGAATTCAAACAAGGTAAAGGTCGGACATGGTACACAAACAAGAACACTACACAGATTAAAAAATAGGAAAAAGTCTAAGAACGCTTCCAAAGCACATGATTTGATTTCCTACAAGGTGGTATCAAATCCAACTAACGGCGAGACAAACGTAACGTTGGCATGGAAAGCAATCGGAGATTTTATAAAGTCGCACGCCGATACCTATAAAGATGTACGACCGCTCCGTTATGGTACTCAAACAAATTGGCAAAACTGGAATGAAAGCCAGAGCGCACAAGATTTTGTAGAAGGTGCGACAGGGAACTTTTGGTTGATGAAGTTAAATAAAGATCTGGCGAAAAAATTGGAGGAATCCCTGAGATCGTTAGGTTTTACAATCGCGAAGTATACCGAGATGAAACCGCTTGGTGAGCCGGCAGTAGTAACGGACGGATCAAATCCTGCAAATGAGGGAAACAGCCGCTCAGAGCGAATCGAACAAGCGCCAGGAGAGCCTTCCATAAAAAGGACCGAAGCAGACGATCAAGAGCCCCCCACACGAACCGAACCCGGTACACCGGTGCCACAAGACCAAGTTGAGGAATCGTCCCCGCAACCACGGGCTACAGTAAACCACGAAGAAATAAATCGAAACCCCGGCGAGTCACAGTCCAAAACCTCGCCCTCCAAATCAAAATCTGAAATGGCAACAGATTTACTAGAGAATATACGCAAAGGCAAACATCTCAACAAAACTCCTACAAAAGTGACCAAACACGAAATTAATGAAAACAGCGAGAAAGACCTGACAAGTATGCTGCGTAAAGCAATGATGGTTCGAAGGGCAGACATACAGGATGACGAGGATCCTGAAGAATGCGACCCGAACCACGAGATGCTGACAATCTTTAAATCACTTGGAGCAGGAACATATATTGCAAAGTTACAACTAACTAGTCCTTATAAAGAGGTAAAGAAACTGCTGTCTGCTGAAGCGTTATGCCCTGGTGGTGCCGGGAAAATGTGGTTGACGAACAACGAAAAAGGACAACCCAATAAGAGTAGCGATATAAGTGGGAAAATAGATGAACAAACCTTAGAAGCATGTGCCATAACCGGGAAAGAAGGGCCGCAAGAATGGTACGTCAAGGTGATAACTGAAGTAGAGAGCGCTGAGTGGGACGACGAGAATGAAGAAAACTTATTGCCCAGCGGAACACAGATGGACGCTCTGCTGACCATGCAGAAAACCGTGTCTACTAAAGGTGCGAGACTGGTCCATATTTCTACACCATTGCCGGAACTTAAACCCCTGGCAAAAAATCCTCCTACTTTACCTCCACGTACAGCAAAACCTACCCCTGTACCTAAAGGATTTGCAACTTTAGATTCTTTAAAACCAAAAACAAATAACCGACATGTGAAAACTTTAGTTCTCGTAAACTACGATGATATCAAAAAATCAAAGGGATTAATGATGGATTTAAGAAGAGGCAAATTCGAACCAAACAACAAATACAAAGATTTTAATGTGAATAACGCTAACAAAGCTCTATCAGACTTTAAAAATGGGACGTTGATTGGGGCAAACAATCTGACAGCTGCTAAGAACTATAGTAATGTACTGAATAATCCTGTTATTGATAAGTATAAAGACGGCACTCTCTATACCGTGAGACTTTGGAATCTCGAAATTCCAGAAGATACTTCTGAAGGTGACGAAAAAAAACTTCGGGATGAGTTAGCTAAATGTGGAATTGCTATCAGAAAAGATTGGAGGAAAAAATAAAGTTTAACCTTTGGCTCAGTGCCGGAAGGACGAATGATAATTTCGCCCTTCTTTTTTTCTAGTTTCAGAACATATGTATTTTTGTGAATTTTGGTAACACTTGAGATTTTAACGTTCGCTTTTTTTATGATTTTAGGT
>JAFQKZ010000113.1 GCA_017414725.1 Clostridia bacterium | reverse complement strand
TTTTTTAATATTTAAAATAAATAAGAATATATATTAAATATGAATATAAAACTAAACTCGAATTTTTATTTTGTTGTGATAATTACACTTATGCTTGTAATAGACCGATCATATTATTTTATTCTTGGCATGTTATTTGCCGTTATGCATGAGCTTGGGCACGTTATGACAATATTACTTAAAAAATCACGCGTAAATAAAATAAAATTCGGCCTAATAAACATAGATATGGTGTATGATAGCGCGAGTTTTTCAAATATAAATTACAAAGACGAATTACTTATATATATATCAGGATCACTCGTAAATTTCATGTTATGTTTAATATTTATTTTTGTTTATTATGTGAACAATATATATTTTTTTAAGATAATAGCATATCAAAATTTTTTTATTGGAACCGTGAATTTACTGCCAATTGAATCTCTGGACGGCCACAGAATATTATCTGTGATTTTATCGAGAAAATTTGATATAAATATATGCGAAAAAATTTTGAACATAGTTTCAGTAATATTTTTAGTTCCCGTGTCTGTACTTGGGATTATAATTCTGGTAAAATCTAAGTATAATTTTTCTCTTTTAATTTTTGGAGTATATTTATTTTCACGAATAATTTTGAAGAAAAATCAAGTATGAATGCACTAAGGAGAATCTGAAACTTGTCTAACAGCAATTCGAGAAAGACTATAATAATTACTGGAGGTTCAAGGGGTATTGGTGCAGCTATTGCACTTGAGCTTGCTTCTGAGAACACGAATATAATTATAAATTACAACAAAAACAAAGATAAGGCTCTTGAGATTTTATATAAAACACGAGAAAAAAACTGTAATTCTATAATATACCAAGCGGATATTTCTGATTATAATCAAGCTCAAAATTTAATAAATCACGCTATTGAGCAATTTGGCAAAATAGATATTTTGATAAATAACGCAGGCATTTCGAAACAAAATTTGTTTACAGACATTTCTGTAGAAGAGTGGCACAAGATTTTTAATACTAACATAAACAGTATGTTTTACTGTACTCAAAACACAGCTAAAAACATGATAAAAAATAATTATGGTAAGATCATAAATATTTCTTCTATATGGGGGATTGCAGGGGCATCATGTGAGGTTCATTATTCTGCGTCAAAAGCTGCGGTTATAGGCTTCACAAAAGCACTCGCAAAAGAACTTGGCCCGTCTAATATCACAGTAAATTGCGTTGCACCGGGAATAGTAAACACGGATATGAATAAATTTTTCACGCCTGAAATTTCGCAAGAGCTCAAGTATGATACACCGTTAGGTCGTTTCTGTGAACCTGAAGAAATAGCTAAAACTGTGAAATTTTTGTGTTCTTCGGACGCTGATTTCATCACAGGACAAGTCATAAGTCCAAACGGTGGATTTTTAATATAATTATAAAACCAGATAATTTATATTATCTGGCTAATTTTTTATTGATTATAATAATTTTTCAGGCCGTTATATGAGTTATGTATCTCAGTCTTGAAATCTGTTTTGTCAGCATAATTCCACCATTCGAGATACAAGTCAGACTTAATATGTGTCCATGGTTTTTGACCTGTATAATGCAAAATCACGGGATTTGTCGAACCTTCTGACCAATCTTTTGGATTTGAAGCCCATTGAACATACTCGTTTTTGTCAGCCGGTTGAGTATACTCTATAATTGCATGTGCCAGAGCGCCATATTTAAACGGTAGACACAAAATATGTCCGTAACAGACTTTATTAAGAATATCCATATCTGGAAAGTGCAAAAACGGTTTTTCGTCATTTTGTTTTACTATCTCGTCGAATTTTTCACATATATTATCCTGACGCATTTTCTCGAGATTCATGATCAAAACGCCGGAACACACATATGTATTTAAATCCGGGATACCGATAGTTTTGTGATGACTACTGTTTTTGTTTATCAAAGAATTTATATCACGGATACCGGCTATATAGTAATTATCGAGATTTATATTAAACATTTCGTTAAGATCTTGTCTGATAATAGTGTCGCCGTCGACATATATACACTTTGGATCTTGTTTAAGAATTTCGGGCAAGCATAATCTGTAATACATAGCTTTTGACCAGCATCTGATTTCGGAATTATTATACTGTTCGCCCATGTCTATTATATTTACAGAACAATTTTTATAATTTTTCTCGAGAGTTTTTAATTTTTCTATTTCTTCTTGAGGGATTTCGCCGGAAACTAATACTGTAAATTTACAAACAGTATTTTTATTCAAATTTTCCATTAAAGAAGTCATTGAAACTATCGTAGGGTAAATATAGTATTGGTCGGTGCTGTACGCAACAGAAATACTTTCGTTAATATCTTGATTAGTAATAATATTATTATTAATATTCGCAGAAGTTTTTTGAGTGCTCAAAAAATATCTTAAAACAAATCCCAGACCCAGAAAAAATAAAATTATACAGACAAAAACTATGATTTTATTTTTTGATTTAGTCATATATTTACTCTCCGAAATATTTATTTATTGTGTATATAAGATATTAAATCTAGGAGTTTCGAGCTGTACGCCCATTCGTTATCGTACCAAGAAACGAGTTTCACAAAATTATTATTTAGCATGATACTGGCCTTTTTGTCAAAAATCGAAGTTCTGTAATCTCCGCAGAAATCACTGGACACAAGATCTTCGTCTGTGTATCCCAAAATATTTTTCATAGAAGTCTCGGAAGCGTGTTTAATTACGTCACAAATTTCCTGAAAACTTGTAGATTTCTCGAGTTTACAAGTTAAGTCTACGACAGAGACGTTTAAGACAGGGACTCTGAACGCCATACCTGTTAATTTCCCCTGGAGTTCAGGAATTACAAGCCCGACGGCTTTTGCGGCTCCGGTAGAAGACGGAATAATATTATTACTTGCCGCACGTCCTCCGCGCCAATCTTTGTTTGAAATTCCATCGACCGTGTTTTGAGTATTAGTAATCGCATGAACAGTTGTCATGAGTCCTTCGATAATTCCGAAATTATCATGAATTACTTTCGCCAACGGAGCAAGACAGTTTGTTGTACACGAAGCGTTCGAGATTATATTCATAGAACTTTCGTATTTGTCCAAATTAACTCCGCATACAAAAGTCGGAGTGATGTTATCTTTGGCGGGGGCAGAAATTATAACTTTTTTTGCTCCGGATTTTAGGTGTCCAGAAGCTTTTTCAGTTGTACAAAATACTCCTGTGGACTCGACTATATAATCTGCTCCGACAGTGCCCCACGGTATATCTTCGGGATTTTTCTCTCCAAAAATATTTATGTAATTATTATCTATATATAATAAATTGTTTTTTATTTCGATTTTTTTATTAAAAGTTCCGTGAGTAGTGTCATATTTTAATAAATATAACATGTATTCCGCAGACACAAACGGATCGTTAATTCCTACGACTTGAAATTTCTCAGGATTTTCGCATGCTATTCTCAAGACCATGCGACCTATTCTTCCGAAACCATTAATGCCAATTTTTATCGCCATAAATCAAACCCCTTCAAACAAAAAACAAATTTTTATATTTTATACTGTAATTTCTTGATTATTATTAATATTATTTTTACTATCTATTTGAGATTTGATATTAATTATAACAAAAATTATATACAGAACTACTAGAGTTTCCATAGTACAAGTCGCTAGACTTACAGGTTTTACCGAAGAAGAGTCTTTTAAATAATTTATAAACACAGGTGCGGATTTTATTATATTAAAACCTATGCACGGGACACCTGTCATGAGTAATTTTTTTATTATATTACTGTCTGACGAAGTGGCGAAAATTTGAGAGTAATATACAAAAAATAGTGCAAAAAATCCTGTTAAACAAATATCGTATATGTCATTATTGTCGTTCTGTATGGACAAAAACAATATCATATCAAGAGTAAACCAGTATATCGGACAGAACAAAAAGAACGGCACTTTTGCAAATATATTTTTGCCTGTAAAAAATACTATCGCCATAATTAAAAAACTTATGCAGCTCAATATAGATAATATTGCCATTGCTACAGGTTGCCATTCAAAATCATATTGAGTTGTGTCGCTGTAATACACAGAAATGCACCAGAAAAAACTTAAAGATACTAATATACTTGAAACGCCTAAAAAAATATTTTTGTTAATTTCCATAAGTTTCATATTGTTTGTGCTGAAATTTTCGCGTGCAACTACAAGTGCAATTAACAACACTACAGTCATAGCTACAACTGCATACCATTGAGATTCCACAAATTTAATATTTACAAAATTTGATATTACTTTAAGCGGTGCAATAATCAAAACTAAGACGGCTACCAATGTTCTCCAGATTGTCTTTAGATTCAATTTGAATACCTCCCAAAAATATTTTTCATGCGTTATAAAAACATGAATTTGTCCATATATTTCTATATATTATTTCAAAATATAATTATAAAGTCAATACTTTATTTTTATTATAAAAAATATATAATTTATACAAAACGGAGATAATTTTTCTGGAAAATATAAAAATAAATAATTATAAATATAAAATTCTATTTTTTGGGCTGTTATTATTGTTCATGATATTTATTCCGTTAGTATCTATGAAAAATCATAATATAAATCACGAAAAATTAAATTTAATAAATAATAATATTAATATTAAAAGTTCTGAGAATAATTACTTTCGAGTACTTGATGTTTCTACAAATCAAATATTAAAAATCCCTGAAAAAGAATTCTTGTATTCTGTCGTAGCATCAGAAATGCCGGCTTTGTTTGAATCCGAAGCGCTTAAATCTCAAGCTGTAGCTTCGTATACATATTTTTGTAAAAAACGCCAGGAAAATATAAACAAAAAATATGATTTTGAGATAAATACAGAAAAATCTTTGAATTATATTACAGAACAAGAATTACGCAAAAAATGGGGCGATAATTATGATAAATATTACGAAAAAATCAAGAATTGCGTAGACAGCGTTTATCCTGAAGTTCTGAAATATAATAATAATTTAATATTATCTGTGTATCACGCTATTTCGTCAGGTACAACAGAAAAATCCCAAGACGTCTTTGGTCAAGATCTTGATTACCTAACAAATATAAATAGTCCCGGAGATTATCTTGCTAAAAATTACGAAGTTACACTCGAAATTTCTCCACAGGAATTCAAAAATAAAATTATTAAATCCAAAAAAGACTGTAAATTCGATGATAATAATATTCAAAACTGGGCTCGAGATTATGTAAGAACTTCAGGTGGTATGATAAAAGAAATAACTATAGGTTCCGAAAAATTCACAGGAAAACAAATCCGCGAGATTTTTGAACTAAGATCTGCAAATTTCGAGATTATTTACAATTCAGAAACCAATAAATTTAATATTATCACTCACGGATACGGTCACGGTGTAGGTCTCAGCCAAAACGGCGCACAGTACTTCGCTCAGAATAATAACTATGATTACAAACAAATTTTGAGTACCTATTATCCCGGTTCTGAGATCACGAAATAATTATATTTTTCTAACTACAGTAATCTTCTAAAATATTTCTCAGTTCACTATCTGAATATATTTTTATACCGTTTGCAAGTAATTTTTGGTCAAATTCAGGCAATTCTTTTGTCATAATATGAGTCGTCTTAACAGGTTCAGAATTGTTTTGCGAAAATACAGCCACTCGACCGTTATATTCTTTGATTTCGTAAGTATTATCTGTTACTTTTTCAATTTCATAATTATTATTTAAATTATTTGAGTTTTCTATATTGTTTACAGTAATTAAATCATCAGGTTCGTCAATAATATTTTCAGTATTATTACTAATATTAAACATATATATTAAACCGGAAATTATTATTAAGACTATGACACTAATTATAAAAATAATTTTTTTCATAATATATCTTCTTTCAAAAAAAATAATTATACTTAGTTTTTCTGAAACTTGACAAGATATTCTAAAAACAGTATATTTTATATATAAAATATTTGTGTTTACTAACCGTAGAGAGGTAAATTTATCGTGATTAAAAAGAGCATTTGTGTTTTAACAGCGTTTTTGTTGACAGGAGGAGTTTATATGAATCCGAAAGCAACTAGTAATATAAATAATGAGATTTGTTCTAAAAAAACAGATTCACAAGAATTAGAAATAAATGAGATTTATTCTAAAAAAACAGATTTACAAGAATTAGAAATATTGGCACCTAAAAAATTATCTGTAGGTGACACGATTTGCATATTAGAGCCATCGAGAACGACTGAATATCGTACTAAAATTTTTGAAGAAAGATTGCCAATTGTCAAAAAAAATCTAGAAGAGCGTGGCTTCAAAGTAGTAATATATGAAGATTCGTTTACAACTACACCATTAGGAGTAGGCGATGGAACTGAAGATCTACGTGCAGATTTATTTAATCAAGCTGTAAAAGATCCAGAAATTAAAGCTATTTTTGCGTTCTGGGGCGGTTACGGCGCTATGCATATACTAGACAAAATTGATTATGATTTGTTTAGAAAAAATCGTAAAATTTTCGTTGGATTTAGCGATGAGACTGCGATAGAAATGGCCATTCTCAAAAAATCCGGCATAATTACTTTCCATGGCCCTATGATAGGTGCAAGTTTAAATTATTCAGAAACAAAAACTTTTGATAATCTTTTTGATATTTTGATGAACCCGAAAGAAAATTTTGAGTTAAAAAATATAGACGATAACTCTGAATTCGAGTTATACAATAATATCTCAGAGTCAGAAGATATAAATTGTGATGTCACAGGAACAGTTTTTGGTGGAAATTTGTGTTTAGTACAGTCTTTAATAGGTACCGATTACGAGCCAGAGTATAATAACAAAATTTTGTTTTTTGAAGAAATCGAAGAAGATAATTATAAAATTCACAGAATACTGTGGCAATTAAAATTAAATCATAAACTAGATAATCTCAAAGCTGTTATAATCGGTTCGTTAATTCCAAATCATCCAAAAGAAACCGAAGAAAATCTCAGAAATATTTGTTTTGATGTGTTTAAAAATTACAATATTCCTGTACTTTGTAATTTTCACGCAGGTCATATTTCTAATCCGTTAACTTTACCCATTGGAGCGAACTTGAATATTAAAAACAACAAAATATTTGTAAATCAAATGGTCGTGCAAGATTAGTTTGGATTTGAAGATAATACTCTTAAAGGAATTAAGGGGTGTGGTTAATTCAAAAAACAAGAACGATACATATTATGTTTGAATATCTAAAGCAAACTTTATATTAAAAGTTGACAAAAAAAACTATACGTGTAAAAATATGTTTATTATCAATGTATGAATATTGGGGAGGTGTACTGATTTGGCAATAGTTCCTAAGAGAAAAACTTCTAAAGCACGAAGAAATAAGAGACGTTCTAATGTCTGGAAACTTGTTTCCCCTGCTTTAGACAAATGCTCAAAATGTGGTAACTACAAACTTACTCATAGGGTTTGCAGAGAATGCGGGTTCTATAAAGAAAGAAATATTCTTTTTCTTGAAGCATAAAATCTAACATATCTAATACATAGCGTAAAAGCTCTGTTTAAATTATGGATATGCCAGCCAGCTTTTCAAAACCGGCTGGTTTTTTTCTTTGATCTTTTTTAAACCACTTTTACATCTTTTTTCGCTTGTCTACTCACACTTATTAAAACAAGACGTACCAAAAAAGCAAAGACTCCGTGCTTTTGCTCAGAGCGAACCAAAGGCAAAACCGCAGAGAAGGGAAAGAAAAACAGAAGGAGAAATGATAAGATAAAGATATGATAAAACAAATAACGCTAAGCGAGCTAAGCGATGAGCTGGCACAGACAAAAACAAAGAAAAAAGAATTACTAAGGCAAGACCGCATAAATGGAGACAAAAAAGAGCAGAGGAAGCAACCTGAGTCAAAAAGCAAAAAAGACAGGAAAGCACCTGTTTTCACTGCACAGAGCAAACCGTAATCAGACCGAGAGGCCAAAACGCCTATCAGCGAGATAGAGGTTTGCAAAAGCAAACAAAATATTCAATTTAGCAAACTGCTTTCGTTTACCTCGATATCGAGTTTTACGAAAAGAGAAAAGATTTTTGATAACAGAGAAGACGT
>JAFQKZ010000112.1 GCA_017414725.1 Clostridia bacterium | reverse complement strand
TTTTAATATATACAATTTTAGTTACCAAGCAAAAAATCTCAATAGCATTTTTGAGCTCACCAATATCAGGATACGTAGGAGCGATACGAATATTATTATCATCAGGATTATTTTTATACGGGAACGTAGCGCCGGCATCGGTAAAAATCACGCCGGCTTGTTTACACATACTCACGATTTTTTTTGCACAATTTTTCTGAGTGGTAATATTTATAAAATAGCCGCCATTTGGTTCGCTCCAAGTTAAAATTTCATTGTGTTTACCGAAGTGTTTGTTTAAAATTTGAATAACAATATTAAATTTAGATTTAATAATTTTGGCATGTTTTAACATATGTTTCTTTAAATTTTCTTTATTTTTTAAAAATACTGTATGCCGAAGTTGATTTATTTTATCGAAACTTATGGTCTTAAATGAATAATTTTTTTTAAGTTGGGAAAGATTTGGCTCTTCACAAGCCATAAAAGCGACACCTGAACCCGCGAAAGTAATTTTTGAAGTTGAGAAAAACACAATCGGTAAATCCTGGTTATTATACTTTTTGCATTCGGTAATAATATCCAAAATTTCTATGAAATTATCAGAAAAATCATGAAAAAAGTATGCATTGTCCCAGAAAATTCTAAAGTCCTGGGCAGCGGGTTTAAGCTTCGCAAATCTCGTAATGACCTCGTTTGAGTACGTCACGCCGGTAGGATTGGAAAATTTTGGCACGCACCAAATGCCTTTAATAGAGCTGTCACTCGAAACCATATTCTCGATAAAATTCATATCAGGCCCGTCAGAATTCATCTTGACAGGGATCATATCAATCCCGAAATGCTCGCACATCGCGAAGTGCCTGTCGTAACCCGGAACCGGGCACAGAAACCTGATATTTTCCTGCTTCGCCCAGGGAGCGCAATTATTCACGCCATGAATCATGAAGCACGAAATCGTGTCAAACATCATACTAAGGCTTGAGTTTCCACCGACAAAAAATAGATTTTCAGGGATACCGGTACATTCCGAAATAAAATTTTTAATCTCAGAGATCCCGTCAATAATACCATAATTTCTATAATCGATATTAGAATTTTTAGTAATATCTCCTAAATCCAAGTTTAAAAGTTCTGAAGATAAATCCAGCTGTTCAGGTGATGGCTTGCCACGGGACATATCCAATTTTAGATTTTTATTACAAATTTCATCAAATTGTTTCATATAAATTTCATAATATTTTTTTAATTCAATAATAGAGAGTGTTGTTAAATTTATCATAAAAAACCTCTTTAAACACATAATTTAGAATATTTTAGTATATTACAATTAAACAAAAAACGCAAAAAATCACAGAAAAAATATGTATTTTATATAATAAATTAGGAGGCGAATCATGAATACTGATAAAACTTTTGGAATAATAGGTGCAGATTTACGACAAATCGAAGCAGGAAAAATTCTAAAAAAACACGGATACAATATTTTGTTTTATAGATTTGAAGAGCCAGAAGAAAATCTCAAAAAAACGATATTAAATTCTGATTATATTATACTTCCGTTGATATTAACAAAAGATAACGCGTATTTAATAAAAGAAAATATTTCTAAATTAAATTTTAAAGACAAATTAATATTTTGCAACACAAAAAATAATATTAATTTTAGCGAATTTAGAACAAAAAATTATTATACAGAAGAATTTATTATGCAAAACGCACTAGTGACAGCAGAAGGTGCGATAAAAATAGCTCAAGAAAAATCACAAAAATCAATAAATAATTCTGAAATTTTAGTTACAGGCTACGGAAGAATAGGGAAAATTTTATGCAAATTACTTAAAAATTTTGGAGCAAATATAACAGTATTTACAAAAGAAGAGCAAGATATTTTATGGGCTAAAATTAATCAATACAAGATCATAAATGTAAAAGAAATCAAAGAATACACCAGATTTAATTTAATTTTTAACACAGTACCAGAAATAATTTTAGATTCAAGTAACCTAAATTTAATTAAAGACTTAGATTTAATTGTTGATTTAGCATCAAATCCTGGCGGTGTAGACAAAGAATTTTGTGCAAAAAGCGGAATAAACATTGTTCATGCTTTGGGGATTCCTGGAAAAATATTCCCAAAAACTGCCGGAGAAATAGTAGCAAATACAATTTTAAAATTAATATCGGAGGAAAATTTATGAGCAAAATCAAGTTAGGCTTTGCACTTTGTGGATCTTTTTGCACGCTAGAAAAATCTATCAAACTAATGGAAAAGTTGGTAAATATTGGTTATGATATTTTGCCGATCATGTCATTTAACGCATATAATTTAGATACAAAATTTGGAAAATCTAGAGATTTTATACAAAAAATAGAAGAAATAACATCAAAAACAGTATTGAATTCACTAACAGAAGTTGAACCAATCGGTCCTCAAAATTTAACAGACATAATGTTGGTATGCCCGTGTACAGGTAACACGTTGTCAAAAATTGCGCACGCCATCACTGACACCCCGGTCACGCTAGCAGTGAAATCGCACTTACGCGTAAAAAAGCCGGTGGTCATAGCGTTAGCGACAAACGATGCATTGGGAGCTTCTTTTAAAAATATCTCACATATTTTTAACACAAAGCACATATTCGTGTCGCCCTTGAATCAAGATGATTATGATAAAAAGCCGAATTCTATGGTCGCAAATTTTGATTTAATCCCGGATGCTTTAAATCTAGCTTTACAAAACAAGCAAATAAATCCAATATTTATTTAATTAAATTATAATTCTAAATTGGTTTTGGACATCATAAATATAATATTAGGAGTGGTGGCCAGATGTTAAAAACACATGACGTTCAAAAAAATATCGACATTTTTGATAAATTAATAAAAATTTTCCCAGATAAAATATACAATGTGCTAGGTAATCTTCCGGAAAACGTAAAATCTAATGCTCTAGAAATACGTGTTCGCGTGCAAAGAAATATTATAATAATACTAAATAACGATTATATTAACATTGATTTAATGATTTCGCCAGAAGACATAGACACTATATTTAAAAAAATATGTAATTATTGTATATATTCATTTCAGAATCAAATAAAAAATGGTTATATTACATTTGAAAATGGACATCGTATTGGACTTGCAGGTAGCGCTGTTCTAGAAAATAATCATGTAACAAACATCAAAAACATTAGCTCCGTGAATATTAGAATAGCGAGAGAATTCAAAAACTGTTCTAAAGAAATATTCGGAATAATCAAAAACAATATTAACGGAACATTAATTGTAGGCGCACCGATGACTGGCAAAACAACTATATTACGTGATTTGGCGAGATTGTTTTCTGTGGAATATAACCAAAAAGTTGTTATTATAGACGAAAAATATGAGATTGCATCAACATATAATGGTATCCCTCAATTTGATATCGGATTGGCAGACGTTTTGTCTGGCTTCCCAAAAAATCATGGTACTATTATGGCATTAAGGACAATTTCTCCTGACATTATTATTTGTGATGAAATAGGATCAGAACAAGATTATAATTATATAAAAAATATATTGAATTCTGGCGTTAAAATTATTACTACTGTACATTCTTGTGATGAAATGGAACTACTAAATCGACCGCAAATTAATTATTTGTTAAAAATGAATATATTTGATACTGTTGTTTTTTTAAATTCCAGCAAAAAACCTGGAGAAATATTAAAAATCAAAAAAGCAAGTGAATTAGTATGCTAAAGACACTCGGTGTAATTTTGATAATAATTTCTTCGGTTTTTGTAGGTATTTTTATTTCTAAAAAACGTACAAGTTATATAAATTTTTTGAGAGACTACATTAAACTTCTCTTAACATTCGAGGCTGAAATTAAATATTCACAAACAATTCCGTTACAAATACTTAACAATCACAAATCTGGCACTTATATACAAAATTATATCAACAAATGCATAAAATTATGTGAATCAAACATATTTCAAGATGCATGGAGTTTAGCTTTTTCTGAAGTAAAAAAAGATTTCTGGACATCTGAAGAAGAACAAAATTTTATACAAAAATTTGGCGAACAAATTGGAAATTCTGATGTAACTAGCCAAATAAGTTATTGTAATTATAATATAAACTTAACAAAAGCTTATCTTGAAAATGCTACAAAAAATCAAGAAAAAACCAAAAAATTACCAGTTATTTTAAGTATTTCGGTAGGATTAATAATTGTTTTAATTATTTTATAACTCAATATCGCAAGAGAAGTGTGATAATTTGAACGTAGATTTAATATTTAAGATTGCTGCTATAGGAATAATTGTCGCTGTACTTAACCAAGTTTTAATACGTTCGGGACGCGAAGAACAAGCGATGATGACAACCTTGACAGGGCTAATCGTGGTTTTGATGATAGTGATACAGCAAATTGATTTGCTTTTTAAAACAATAAAATCAATATTTGATTTATAATTAACGGTAAATGTTATGAAAAGTTTAAATTTAATAGGTGTAATATGCGCAATTTCTGTTGTGTCTATGTTATTGAAAAGATATTTACCAGAGTACTCTCTTATATTGAATCTTAGCATAAGCATAATATTATTTTTATATTTAGCGCCTAATGTTATGATTGTGTTAAATCAGATCAAAAGCTTAATTTTGTCATGTAATATACCTGAAAAATATGTTTCTGTGCTGTTCAAAAGTCTAGGGGTTTGTTTTGTGGTTCAGTTCGCTTCAGATGCATGTCGTGATGTCGGTGAAATCGCACTCTCGTCTAAAATTGAAATTGTAGGGAAAATTCTGGTTTTAACTTTCTCTTTGCTGTTTTTTAACGAAATCGCGTCTATTGCTATGAAAATTTTAGGAGTATAATAATATTGAGCAAAAAAATAATTATAAAAAGGTTAGTATTTTTAGCTTTATCTGTACTGTTTTTTGTGTTTTATAAAAATATTTGTAGTGCTTTGGATGTGCCTGAAGTTTCACAGGAAATATATAATCAACAACTTAAACTTAGTAGCGTAAGCAAATTATCAAGCTATACACCTGATGAAACTACAAAAGATTTGGAAAATATTGGTATAAAAACTAGCAATTGGCAAGAATTTTTAAGAATAAATCCATCAAAAATATTTAATTTTATATTTAAAAAAATTAAAAATAATATTTCTAAACCATTAAAAACTATGTGTACAATTGTTTTTATAGTAATAATTTACGCAACTATAAAATCTTTTAATTTTGAACTTGATGACAACGTCGACAAAGTTATGATTGTTATTAGTTTGTTATGTATATGTTTGTGCCTGGTTAATCCTGTTTCTGGTTGTATTGGTAATATATCAAATATAATTAAAAATATAGTTAATTTTATGTTGTGTTACGCTCCCGTTATGTCAACTATTATGATTGCGTCTGGACAACCTGTAACAGCTACTTTTTACCAAAATTTGGTATTATTTTCCGGGCAAATTATTAATTATATATTCGAATATTTTGTTGTTCCTGTTATAAATATATTATTTTCTCTTTCGTTAATTTCTTGTTTAACCAATACGTTCGATTTAACTAAAATAATACAATATTTTTATAAAATCATAAAAACTGTTTTGGGGTTTGTATCTGTAATTTTTACCGGCATACTAACTCTTCAAAATTTAGTCGCTGGTGCTACAGACAATGTTGGTACGTCTGCAGCCAAATTCGCGCTGAACAGCTTCGTACCAGTAGTAGGAGGCATGCTTACAGACGCCTTTGGAACAGTCACTGGTTGTCTAAAATTACTAAAATCTAGCACTGGCGTTTTTGGAATTTTGGTTGGTATGCTCATGTTTTTGCCAAGTATTATTGAGTGCTTTCTATGGTCAGTATCACTTAATATTTCGGCTTGTGTAAGTGAAATTTTTGGTGTAGAAAAAGTTACAAATATGTTGAAATCTATAGCCAAAATCATGTCTTTGTTAATATCAGTTTTGGTATTCGTTGCTGTTATTTTAATAGTTTCCTCTGCTATTGTTATGATTATGGGTGGCAAATAATATGGATTTAATAAAAAACATGTCAGTAAATATTATAGTTGCTTGCGTAGTTTCGGTCCTGATAGAATTTTTAGTTCCTATAGGCAAAATGTCTAAAATTATGCATAGTATATTGTGTTTATTTATGATTTGTGTACTAATTTTACCCGTTACCGGGAAAAGCAAAATGTTAAATTTTGATGAAGTTTTTGACGACAAATTTGATGGTTTTAATCAAAATTTAGAATTCAGCCAAAATATTAATAATCAATTCTTAGATTTATCTAAATCTAATATTAAAAATTTGATATTAGATGAACTAAAAAAAGAACAAATTTCCCCTGAAAAAATCGAAATTTTTATGGATATTAACTCGGACAACTGCATAGAAATTATTAGAGCAAAAATATATGTAAATAAAAAATATATTTCGTTGAAGTCTGATATACATAGAAAGGTGATGGAAAAATTTGGTATACTATCTGAGATTATAGAAATCTAAAAAATACTAAATTTCAAGGAGATTTAATGTGAATTTAAAGAATGTCAAAAAATCGGACGTAATCAAAATATTGCATGAACATCATGTTAAAATAATTGTAATAATCGGAGCTTTGGGAATATTACTGGTTCTTATGAGCAATGTGTTTAGTAAATCAAGCCAAAAAAATAATAATATTAATAGTAAAATTGTTAACTTAGAAGAAAAACGTGTGCAACTTGAACAAAATTTAGAAAAAATTATATCTAGTATTCATGGAGCGGGTAAAGCTAAAATCTTGATTACTTTCGAGAATAATTCCGAAATTATTTACGCTACTGAGGAAAAAATTAACAAGCTCGCTTCTGAAGACAAGTCTAATGGCGAAATTACCAGAAAAAAAGAAACTGATGACTGTGAACGAAAATTTATGACGATTAAAGATTCTAACGGTGCTGAAAAAGCCGTGGTTTTAACAGAAATTGAACCAAAAGTTAAAGGAGTGTTAGTGATTTGCCCCGGAGGCGATGATGTTTTAGTTAAAAAAAGAATCATTGAGGCGGTCACCACTGTCCTTAATATAAATTCAACACATGTTTGTGTTACTAAATCTAATTAATTTTTTGTGTATTATTTATAAAATTCGGAGGAATATATATGAAATTTCGTAAACGTCAACTAATTTTGGCTTCGCTTGTAGTAGCTCTAAGTGCTGCGGTTTATTTGAATTGGCAATTCTCGGATAGCAAAAATCTTCAGGTTACAAATATGTTAAGTTCCGGTGAAGAATTGGGCGAAGCAAAATACGTGAATAGCTCTAATATATCTGACAAGTCAATCCCAGACAGCACTAAAAAATATTTCACTGAAGCTCAAATGAATCGCCAAAAAGCTCGTGATGAAGCTCAGGAAAAATTGAAATCGCTAATTTCTACGCCTAACATTAATCTCGAAGTTAAAGAAAAATTAATGCAGGATTTGGAAAATATTTCTAAAAATATTCAAGAAGAATCTAATATCGAAAATTTATTAAAATCTAAAGACTTTGCAGAATGTTTGGCTATTATTCACAATAACGAGTGCAATATTATAGTAAATCCAGGCACTATAAACGAAAATTCTGTCATGATCATAAAAGACATTGTGACTAGTCAGACTAATATTCCAGGTTCGAAAATTAAAATTATCGAAGCTAAATTTGAAAACAAAAATTAAGTAATATACTCTATCGCTTCTCTGATATTTCTTACGCCAATTATTTTAATATTATAATATTGTTTATTGTTTATTGAATTATAATTTTGATACGGTATTATACATGTTAAAAAACCTAGTCTTGAAGCCTCTCGAATTCTAAGTTCGCAGTTCGACACAGCCCGAATTTCTCCGGCTAGCCCAATTTCTCCAAAAGCCATGAAATTATTACCGATAATTATGTCTTTTAGGCTCGAAACAAGCGCGATCGCGACTGATAAATCCGCTGCGGGCTCCTCAAGTTTTAGCCCGCCTACAATATTTATGTATGCGTCCATTGACGAAAAATAATATCCGGCGCGCTTTTCTAAAACTGCTAAAATTAGTGCCATTCTGTTGTAATCAAAACCTGTTGACATGCGTCTGGGATTTCCAAAATTCGTAGGTGTCACAAGTGCTTGAACTTCCGTCAGAATCGGCCTTGTGCCCTCCATTACGCATGCGACGCAAATCCCCGAAACGCCCTCGGGTTTTCCTGATAGCAACAACTCTGACGGGTTTTCAATCTCTCCAAGACCGTTTTTGTTCATCGAAAAAACGCCGATTTCGTTCGTAGACCCATGTCGGTTTTTTACAGCACGCAGTATTCTATATGAAGTCTGATTATCGCCCTCGAAATATAATACTGTGTCGACCATGTGCTCTAAAACTTTTGGGCCTGCGATCGCTCCGTCTTTGTTAACATGGCCAATTATGATTACCGTAATATCCAAAGATTTGGATAGTTTTAACAAGAAATTTGCGCATTCTTTTACTTGTGTGACACTTCCGGGAAAAGACGAAGAGTCCGGATTGCTCATAGTCTGTATCGAGTCGATTATCAAAATATCGGGTTTCGTGAACTCAGCTTCGGAAATTATTAAATTTATATTTGTTTCTGTCATCAAAAACAAATTATTATTGTTTATTTCCAATCTCGAGGCACGCATCTTAATCTGTCTTTTAGATTCTTCGCCGGATACGTACAAAATTTTTAAATTATTATCTAAATATTTGCATATTTGTAACAATAAAGTAGATTTTCCTATACCCGGAGTACCGCCTAGTAAACTCAGCGAGCCTTTGACTATGCCGCCTCCAAAAACTCTGTCAAGCTCTTTAATATTCGTAAAATACCGCGTTTCTTCATTGATATCTATGCTGTTCATCGAAACTTGCGTGATATTCGAGCTGGTAAAAATTTGACTCGCAGATTTGTTTTTAGTTTTTGAAATACTTGTATCGCGTATCTCTTCAATCATAGTATTTCCCTGGTTACATGACGGGCATATTCCGTTCCATTTCGCAGACTCGAATCCGCATTCCGAGCACACAAACACGCTTTTGATTTTTTTGTTCATAAAATCCATTCTTCCTTTATTATTTTTAGTAATTACAATTCAAAATTTAATTTCCCTGTAATATATTTTACTCCTATAGCGCAACATCCTAGTTTTGTGACTCGCTCTGAACCTGGAAAAGAATTGTAAATTTCAAGACCATCTTCTACAGTATCAACAAATGGCACAAGATTTTTTAAACCTTCAGAATATATCATATCTTCAAAATTCTTATAAAAATTCATGAAAACTATATCACAAACAATAAATTCTTGATTATTTCTAAGCTTAAGTTTGTCACGTATTTTGAATTTCCTGATTTTATCACTCGCAATTCTACATTCAGCTTTTTTTATACCATTTTTTATATACTGTAAAAACGGCATTTGGTTATTATTAACTATATTCAAAACATGTATGTTGTTTGTCATGACTTTTTTAAATTCCCCTTGTACAAACAAGAATTATTTTATTTTCACGCCAAAACATAACCAGCGTCCATCTATATCTTCAATTACTATTTCTTTGTTGTTATAGTCACTCGTGCTTTCTTTTATTATTTTTAAATTCTGATTCTTAAAATAATCAATTAACTTTTCGTCCGGATAAGTAATAATGTAAATATCATAACCATAGCCATATAAAACTCTGTTGGGCACAACAGGGCGATTCGTCGAATCCGTAAGTATAATCTCAATATTATCTTTATATAAACAAACATGTGGTTCTGTGCAAGTTAAATATTTCTCAGCCCGAAATCCTAGTTTGTTTGTATAAAATTCAGTTGTTTTTTCTATATCAGGAACCGGAAAAATACTGTGCGTTTGTTGAAAGTTCAATTATTTGCACTCCAATTTTTTTAATATCATATATTTTAATTATATATTTTTTGATTAAAATTCAAAATAAAATACAGTCCTGTTATAATCAAAGACTGTATTTCTAAGTACAATTTTTTATATATTATTTAGTTTTGTGTTTCTTCTTCTATTTTGTCATTCGAATTGTCTAAATTACTAAATTTACTGTAGCTATCAAAAATCCATGAACTTACTTTATTACTTTCTGACAATTCGTTAACTAAATTATTAAGTAAGTCTACAAGTTCTGTGTTGCCAAGCATTACAGGTATAAACATACCAATATCTTCGGGATTGGCAGGTATAGTTACAGAACATTTTGAAATATCCGGATTATCTTTATTATCGCTTTCAGTTCCGGTACCACTCCATTCAGCATCTTTAGAAGCAATTAAATCTGCTTCGCCGTTTAAAACTTTTTCTACACATGCTTCGATATTATCGCATTCTATTAATTCTGCATCAGGTACAAAATTGGAAACAAACGCGGATTCATCAGAACCGCTTTCAACAGCAATCTTTTTGTTTTTCAAGCTAGATTCTTCTGTATAATTAGACTCTTGGCCGTTTTTTGCATAAACAAAAATCGGATCTACGGTCATTGGCCAATAAGAATTCGATACAGAGAAATTTTTCTTTAAAATCCCAGCATTGTCAAAAGATCCAATAGCAAGATCTATATCGCCATTAGATACCGAATCCAGAAGTTCTGCAGAAGATTTTGATACATAATTTACTTTTACGTTTTCACCGATTTTTTTAGCGATTTCCTCAGAAAAATTTACAGCGTATCCCGAATTATTTCCATCTTTATCTTTAAAAAACGTAAAATTTTCGTCTGACGGGACGCCTACGTTTAATTCACCACGATTTTTAATTGCTTCCGGAGCATGATATGCAACTGCTGTTTTGCTATTTACATTATTAGAAGATGTACTATTAGAACTCCCAGTAGAGTTACCGTTTTCTGAACTTTTTTTGTCGCATGAACAAAACGTAAGCGCTATACTTGTTGCCAAAAACATAGAACCAATTTTCTTGATTTTTTCGATTTTTGTCATGAAAATACCCCTCCGTAATACTTTAAAAATAATAGAAATCGCTTGGCGTTTTTTACCTCCTTGCAAAAATAAAAAAATATCAAAATTTGTGAAATTTATTATA
>JAFQKZ010000016.1 GCA_017414725.1 Clostridia bacterium | reverse complement strand
AGCTTCTTTTCCGTTTTTTTAAAGTTTTCATCACTGTGTCTTTGCTTATTTTTAAGACCCGAGATATATCTCTTATCCCGCTTCCATTTACTGACATACTTATTATCATTCTTTTAGTTTCCGGTTTTGTTCCATTATTTAAGTAGCTTTCTTGAAAACATCTCCCACAGTTCTTGCATTTTAAGCTTTGTATTCCCGTTGCTCTCTTTCCGTTTTTCACTACTTCTTCGCTTTCGCAATGTATGCATTTTATTTTGGCCATCACCATCACTTATCACCCTCTTTTCCTATCTTATCTCTCTCCTTTTTGTTTCTCAAACCTTCTAGTACATAACCTATTTTTTTGAACCATATAATCCTTGCTAGGGAAAGCAAGGTTTTTATTTTTACATTTTAATTGTTAATATTTCAAGAATTTACAAATTATGATAAAACTTGCCCAAAAACTCGGGTCATACTACGACAAAAAAGCACAGTGTTAATATTCTAAAATAAAACTATGTAGCTTAAAATTCATCAAAAAAATAAGTTAGCTATCAAATTATATCAAAAAATAATCAAAGGAAGTGTGTAACCTATGGGAAATATAAGTATTAACCACGCATTAAAGGGGTTTTGAAGAAAATATGTCTTAATAAACAGTACTTTGCAATAAAAGAAGTTAAATCCGGTACATATACATAGATACTCTTTACAAATCAGATTTTTGTGCATGGTGTTTTAATACCTATATTTTACAAACAGAGTTTTACATTTTCTGTGTAATACTCTGTTTTTTTAGTTTATAAAAACGGGCGTACTACGATGGAACGATGGTTTTTATACTTCGCTAGATATCCCTAGAAGTTCCGAATTATTAGAAAAATTTTGAATAATTCGGAGGAAATATTTATGGGAAATCGCCCTGATAACATAAGAAATGAAGGAGCATACTTTTATACAGTGGTAAAGAACATGGATTTGAAAGATAACATTAAACAATCGAAGATATATAAACACGAAATTTCCATTGAAGAAGCTGTGTACGATAAAAAACCGGATATATCCGATGTGGACAAGCAGTTGTTTGAAACGGATTCGATAGAATGGATAGAATTTATAGAGAATGAAGATTTACGCAATGCCACTTGTAAGCTGAATACAGACGAAAAAATATTGCTTCATTACGTGTTTTATGAAGAAAAAACTCAAAGTGAAATAGCAGAAATTTATAGTATAGCCCAACAAAATGTTAGTAAAAGAATTTCCAAATTATTAAAAAAAATAAAGATATTTTTGTCTAATAAGTAGAATATGAAATTTTTGCACGAAATTGGGTGTAAAAAGTACCCCAAAAAAACTCTTTAAATAAGTAGAGGGATAATTATATTCTTTTGAGCACCTTGACAATTAAATCAAAATCTTAGTAACAGTTAAAGAAACTCCTACTTAGTCGTAGTCCGAGCGTGAATAAACCGTCGCAGGCAACGAAAGTAGCCTAACAGAATGTAGGACGTGAAATTCGTGTGCCTAAATTTAGGACTAAGGTTTAATGAATTTTAAAAGTAATAAAGACGTACACATTACAAGGGGGGCTGAAGCCGTTTAATGAAAATAATTTTACACATTCCAAAGGATAAAGAAAAGCTGAACGAATTAAGTAGCAAAGTCGCAAAAATTTACGGCTCGGCTATAAAACATAAAGTGGAAAATCTAAAATGTAGCAAAAATCAAAAAATTAAATTACTTGATGAAATTATTAAAAGCTACAATAAGGCCTTGTGAAGAAAAGTCTGTAAAATAGGAACTTCTATGACAGAAACTAAGTAATTTTAGAATAATATTAGAAGCTGTGCATGTCAACAACAAGTCAGCATATCAAGCTACAGCACTTGACATCAAAGTCTAACCCGGTAGTCTGCCATCGTACATGATACTCAGCTCGCCAAAGACTTGAGCCCAGTTTCGGATGGTGACAGTCCATTTTTTAGTGGCCTCGAAAGTGGCTAAATACAAAGCTTTTAAAAGAGCGGTATCACTGGGGAACACGCTTCTCTGCCGATTCAACTTACGATAAGTTGAATTCAAAGATTCGATAGCGTTTGTGGTATAAATAACTTTTCTGACACCGGCTGAAAATTTAAATATCGGAGAAATAATATCCCAGTTATCATACCAGCGTTTCATGGCATTTGGATACTTTGGTGTCCATTTGTCATTTACACGGTCCAGAGCGACTCGTGCTTGTTCTTCGTTTGACGCGTGATAAATGGTCTTTAAGTCAGCTGCAAATGCTTTTTTGTCTTTATCCGGGACATATTTCAAGGTGTTTCTAACTTGATGTACAATACATCTTTGGTACTCTGTTTTAGGGAAAGCAGTCGTAATCGCTTCTTTAATGCCGGAAAGGCCATCTGCACAGATAATCAGGATATCTTTTACACCGCGATTTTTAAGTTCATTCAGCACAGAAAGCCAGTATTTTGCGCTTTCATTGTCTCCGATATTAATGGACAAAACTTCTTTTTTACCTTCTGTATTGATACCGAGAATTACGTACGCTGCCAATTTGCGAATAATCCCATTATCACGAACAGAATAATGTATCGCATCTATGTAAAGTATGGGATAAACTGTATCCAATGGTCGATTCTGCCAGTCTTCTATCAATGGAAGAATCTTGTCAGTAACATCAGAAATGAATCCCTCAGAAGTTTCAAATCCATAGATATCTTTAATAGTTTCTGATATTTGTCTTGTAGTCATTCCTTTTGCATACATAGAAATTATCTTTTGATCAATATCTGATATATCTTTTTGATGTTTTTTCACTATCTGTGGATTAAAAGTAGATTTCCTGTCCTGTGGCACCTGTATTTCCATACTTCCACAACTACTGTTGACTCTTTTTGTTTTGTAGCCGTTTCGGTAATCATCACTATCAGATCGTTCTGATTTCCCGTAACCAAGATGGTTATCCATCTCCGCTTCCATCATCTCTTTAATCGTTCCCCCTAACAGATCTTTCAGGGCTTCGTGGATGTCTTTCGCACTTTCAATCTCGTATTCTTCCAACAGTTGACGGATAATCCGTCTTTTCCCTTCTGTCATTTGTACTTTGTGTACCGCTTTTTTCTCTCTTGCCATGATTTTATTTCCTCCTATGTCTTTATTTTACCACAGAAGTTCTTTTTTCTCTTTTTACAGAAACTTTTTCGCAGGCTCTACAATAAAATGTAATCTATCCAAAAATCTTATCTTTAAAGAGTTTTGTATATATTTCTTTTGGCATTATACCTTTCTCGTTTTCCCAAGCCGACACTGTTTTTGGGTGAACACTTAACTTTTCGGCTACATATTTTTTTGTTAATTTGAGATCTTTGATTAATGCCTTTAGCTTCTTCCCTTGCTCTTGGTAAACAAATAAATTATAATCGTCCATAAATTCTAAAATATCAACTTTGTAAAGTTCTGAGATTTTTTTCAAAGCGTCTATCGGATAATAATCACGTTTGCCGGATTCGTAGTTTATGTATGTACACTCGTTTATGCCAAGATATTTTGCAATATCTTTTTGAAGTAAAGCGTTTTTATGTCTATAATATCTAAGCTTTTCAGCAACTGTTTTAATATTCGTAGAATTTTGATATTTTATATTAAAAAGTTCTGATTCAGCTAAACTTTTAAGACTAAAAAAGCGAAAGGTATGCTTATAAAATAACGAGTAAGTAGTGGTTATCCCCTTATCATTTGCGAGAATAACCAAATTGTCACTCATTTTAAGTACTGGATGCCAATTAATATTTTTTGTATCCATAGTGTGAGAATAGAATTTTCGATACACCTAGCAGCATAGCTCGAAATTCTCACACTTTTTTCGGGCTTGAAAGTATTTATGGATTTTATAAGCCCTATAGTTCCGATAGAAATCAAATCGTCTTGGTCGACGTTTTTCAGGTGATATTTTTTGGCTATGTGCGCCACTAATCTCAAATTATGATTAATCAATTTATTTTTAGCTTCGATATTTTTCTCTTCAAAAAATAATTTTATATATTTTTCTTCTTCTTTTTTTGACAACGGTTTTGGAAAAGAATTTTGCGAAATCACGTGCAAAATCATAAACGGCAAATTTGTTAATATATTAAAAATCTCTGAAAAAAACAGCATATTTAATAATCACCTGTACAAAATTACTAATAAAATAATATGATTTTGAGATATTAAATGTGCATGTTTAAGTTATTAATTATAATTCAAAATTCGTGTTTTTTTGTATTTGATTTCTATTAATATAAATATTTTGGATAATTCCTATGCCCAGAAACAGACACACTACTGACGAGCCACCGACGCTCATGAACGGCAACGTTACGCCCATTACAGGCAATAAACTCAGACACATTCCGAGATTAAAAATCGATTGCATGGAAATTAGTCCTATGAACCCGAAGCATATATATGTCCCCGTGATTTCTTGAGAAATTTTAGATATATAACTTATTCTGAAAATCAATATTAAAATTAATAATAAAATTAACGAACAGCCGATAAATCCAAGCTCTTCGCCGGCAACAGAGAATATAAAATCGCTTTCTTGCACCGGAACTACGTTGTTTGCGACTCTTGGACCGTTAAATATTCCCTGGCCCAAAACCCCGCCGGAGCCTATTGACAACATGCTTTGTATTTGTTGGTATCCCATGTTTAACGGGTCTGATTCAGGGTTAAATTGCGTCAAAATTCTCTTTTTCTGATAATCTACAAGCACAAATTTCCATAATACCGGCACTACTAAAATCAACAAAAATACTAATAAAACAAAATATTTTATAGGCAAACCCGACAAAAATAATATTACAAACGCTATGCAGAAAAATATAATCGCAGCTCCGTCATCGCCTTGTAAGTGTGTTAATACCACAGGCACCAAAGCGTGTATTCCTAAATAAATTATATCTTTAAATTTTTTGAAGTTATTATTTTTTTTGATTTCTGACACATGATAAGAAAAAGTTATGATAAATCCAATTTTTACCAGTTCTGACGGTTGAAACGTGATTCCGCCGGGTAAAGCGAGCCATGCTCGTGCGTTGACACCCATGGAACCTTCGATTTTTATGCCTAAAAATAACGTGCATAATATTAAAAATACAGATATAATTCCTATAATTTTTGAAAATTTCACAAGAATTTTATAATTCAAGACTTGCAAGAAACACGCACAGATTATGCCTATGATTACTGACAAAAATTGTACGGTAAAATAATTGAAATTCTCACGCGATATGCTTTTCACGAGTAACAAACTGTAGCTTGATATTAGAATTATAATTAACCATAAAATTTTATCGCAATATTTCATAGAATTATAAATTAATTTTAACAAGATTTTTACTCCTATGAATATCTATTTTATTTTGTTCACAAAAAACGTAACAAAAAATATCACACTTGACACAAGTACTATTGTTGAGCCGGCGGACGCTCCAATATAATACGAGAGTATCAGTCCGAATATGCCTGAGAACACCGAAAATATCACAGACAAAACGTGATAACTACGCATGTTTTTAGCGATATTTCTTGATGACGCCGCGGGCAAGATTAACAACGAATTTATCATTAATATTCCGACCCATTTCAAACATACAGTTACTATAATTGCAATCAAAACTGAAAATAAATTTTTATAAAACTTAACATTAATTCTTTTGCTGTGAGCCATATCAGAATTTAATCCAGATAACAATAATTTATTAAATAATAATATCCATGTAATAATTACTAAAATTAAAATTAACAATAATATAAAAATTTCGTTTTTGTTGATAGATAATATATCTCCCACTAAATATGCTGAATATTTGGCGAAATTGCCCGAAAAAGACAGCAAGAATATTCCTAAAGCAATTCCAGTAGAAGAAAAAACGCTTATAATAGTATCAGAAGAAGAGACTTCGGACTGCATGATTCCGGAGATTCCCAACGCGAACAAAACCGAAAACAAAATCATAGAAACAGAGTAATTTGTTATGTTCAAAATCACGCCCAGTGCAATACCTGTTAGTGCACAATGCCCTAAAGCATCGGAAAAAAACGACATTTTATTGTTAACTATCATGGTTCCGATGAGTCCAAACAGGGGCGTTATTAACAAAATCGCAACAAAAGCGTTTTTCATGAAATTGAATTCGACCCATGAAAACGGGAAAATTTTTTCGAGTAACAAATATATTAAATCCATGTTTCATCCCTTTCGTCAGGCTCGATCCCGAACGTTTCGCGCACCCTGTGGCTTTTCAAAAGATCCTGAGCGCAACCGGTTTCAATAATAGTGTGATTTATCAAAGCGTACGAATTCGCGTATTTCACGACATGTCCCAAGTCATGCGAAACCAAAATCACAGGCATATGATAATCTTCTCTTAACGAATTTATAATACTATAAAATTTGCTGATGCCCTTGCGATCGACAGCCGAAACAGGCTCGTCCAATAATAATATATTAGGTATGGGATCCAACGCAAAAGCGAGTAAAACACGCTGGAGCTCACCACCTGAAAGCTGACCGATTCGAGCATGAATTAACTCTTCGGCACCGACTTTTTCAAGCATAAAAATTGCTTTTTCCTTAGATTTTTTGCTATAATTTACCCAAATTGGAAATCTAGACAAATTCGCGCAAAACATATCCAACACAGTTATAGGCGTATTTTTATCAAAACTTAATCTTTGCGGAACATAACCGATTTTTGGTTTCGAAATTTTCTGTCCGTACGAGTTAAAAAAATTAATGTTCCCTGTAAAGTCAATACTATGAAGAATTGATTTCAGGAGCGTAGTTTTCCCGGCACCATTTTTGCCGATAAGAGCGAGGGTTTCGCCGTGATTTGCGACTAAATTAATATCATCAAGAATATTCTTGACATGCAAATCTTCAATTTTTACGCTACATTTACATTTTTTATAACTCATATATTAATTCCTCGTGAAATTATTTCGAATTTATTCCAAAGATTTAATTAAAGTATGGAGATTTTGTTTCATAATATTTATATAAGAATCGGGATTTTTCTCTCCGGTCACAGCAGGGTCAAGAACAAAAATTTCCGCACCCGTCTCGCCAGAAATAATCTGAGCAACATTTTGATTATACTGGGGCTCGACAAAAATGCATTTAATATTATTTTCTTTAATAATTTCTATAATTTCTCGAAGATCTTTTAGTGACGACTCGTTTTCGTGTTCATGATTAATCACGCCGGCAATTTCCAGACCAAATTCTTGTGCAAAATACGGAAAAGCGTCATGGAAAGTTACGATTTTTTTGTTAGTTATGTCATATAAATTTTCTTCAAATTCACTTTTTAAATTTTCTAATTTTTGAATATACTGGTCACAGTTATATTGATATTTTTGTGAATTTCCAGGGTTAAATTCAGACAATTTTTGTGTAATATTACGAACTTGAGCTATATAATTACTTATAGAAAGCCAAATATGCGAGTTATAATTGTGCTCATGATTTTTATGTTCATGATTATGTTTACAAGAATTTTTAATTAAATTTATATTATAACTTGAATCTATAATTTTAATTCCAGATAATTCTTTGGTAATTTTGTCTAAAAAGCTTTCCATTCCGGCGCCGTTTATTATGAAAACAGATGATCTTTCGATTTTCTTCAAATCATCAGATTTCAACTGAAAATCGTGCAAACAGCCCGTGTTTATATCACACATGTTCTCAAGATTAATCCCGGGGACATCGCGCGTAATATTCAGCGCCATGATATACACTGGATAGCAAGAAGTGACGATATTGAGCTCATTTTTGACTTTTTTTCGGCAACCCGCAAAAACAAAACACAAACATATACTTAACATAAATATTACAAATCTTTTCATTTAGCTAATCTCCTTTATATTATTTTAATCAAAACTAAACACAAATGTAATTTTTAATATCTTCAAAAACAGCTTGTCCAATGCCACGAACGTTTTTAATTTCGTCTATATTCATAAAACCGCCATGAGTTTCACGATACTCGATAATTCTGAGCGCAATAGCAGGTCCAATATGTTTCAAAGAAGTTAATTCTTCTTCGGATGCACTGTTAATATTTACAAAATTTTCATTGATGTTTTCTTCTTTTTGTGTATTATTATAATTTTCTTGAGAGATTATATCTCCGGAAATTTTAATATTACTATCTTTTCCAAAAAAATCTATTATGTTATACCCGAAAAGCACAAGACACATCGCAATTCCTATTGTTATTAAAATATTTTCTTTTTGTTTGATGTTTATTAAAATCACCTGTTTGTGTTAAATCTAGATTAAATTACTTTCGCACGAACAACTGTTATTATTATCTTCACACGAGCAGCTCGTATTGTCAAATTTACCCATAATTATCTCTGGATTTATATTTTTTCTTGTATAATAATCCCAAATCGCAGCTTTGATAGCCTGTTCTGCGAGCACTGAACAATGAACTTTTACCGGTGGAAGTCCATCGAGAGCTTCAAGTACAGCCCTGTTTGTGATTTTCAGAGCTTCTTCTATAGATTTATTTTTGATAAGTTCGGTCGCCATCGAGCTCGTAGCGACCGCCGCGCCGCACCCAAATGTCTTGAATTTTACATCTGTAATAATATTTTTATCTATTTTTAAATAAATTTTCATAATATCGCCACATTTCGGGTTGCCAACTTCGCCAATCCCGTCAGCATCTAAAATTTCTCCGACATTTCTGGGATTAACAAAATGATCCATAACTTTTTCGCTATAATTCATATTATTTTAACTCCTCCTTAATTATTTTCTCCCATAACGGTGACATATTTCTAAGTCTCGTTACAGCTTTGTTAATTTCTTGTAAAGCGTAATCTATTTCTTCGTATGTATTAAATTTACTTAAAGTCAATCTTAAAGAACCGTGAGCGATTTCATGCGGAAGCCCAATTGCCAGTAATACATGACTCGGGTCAAGTGACCCGGATGTGCACGCTGAGCCCGATGACGCACAAATCCCCGCTTGATCCAATAATAACAATAGCGACTCGCCTTCGATTCCCTCAAAACATATATTTATATTTCCCGGTAGTCTTTTTTCGTAATCTCCGTTTAATCTGGATCTTTCTATTTTTAGTAAATTTTCGATAAAATACTTTTGTTTTGATATTAATTTTTGGTTGTTTTCGCCTAGATTTTCAAGCGAAAGTTCAAGTGCTTTAGCTAATCCTACAATTCCAGCTGTGTTTTCAGTACCGGCACGTTTGTTAAATTCTTGCGAACCGCCTTCTAAAAAACTATTTATTTTTAAATTTTTGTTAACATATAGCGCGCCTACGCCTTTGGGGCCATTAAATTTGTGTGCGGAAAGCGACAGCAAATCTATGTTTTCTTTTTTTACATCTATATTAATATGACCTACGGCTTGAACTGCATCCGTGTGAAATATTACATTGTTTTCATGACAAATTTTCCCAATTTCAGGTATGTCTTGAATAGTTCCTATTTCATTGTTTGCGTACATTATGCTCACAAGCGCAGTTTTATCTGTGATTTTTTTGTGCAAGTTATCTAAATTTATAAAGCCGTTTTCGTCTACATCTAAATATGTAACTTTAAACCCGTGTTTTTCTAAAAATTTCATCGTGTTTAAAACAGCATGATGCTCAATTTTCGAAGTTATAATATGATTTTTACCTGATTTTAATTTATCAAAAGCTATACTTTTAATCGCCCAATTGTCAGATTCTGTACCGCCAGATGTGAAAAATATTTCTTCAGGTAACGAATTTAATTTATTTGCGACAATTTTGCGTGCTTCTTCTATATATTTTTTAGATATTCTGCCCAAAGAATATATACTAGACGCATTACCATAGTTTTCTGTAAAAAATGGCAACATTGCTTCCAAAACTCGACTGTCTACAGCAGTAGTAGCCGCGTTATCCATGTATATTAACTTTTTTTTAATATTTTCCAAATACAAACCTCCTAGATCACTAAAAATCTAATTTTTCTTTAAGATACTGTTCTAAATTTTTAATATGTATTCGTTCTTGAGTCATTGAATCGCGATCTCTAATAGTCACATGATCGTCATCATAACTGTCAAAATCGTAAGTTACGCAGTATGGTGTGCCGATTTCATCTTGGCGTCTATATCGTTTGCCTATAGAACCCGACTCGTCATAATCACACATGAAACTCTTAGACAATTCTTCGTAAATTTTCTCAGCTTCAGGTGCAAGTTTTTTTGATAACGGCATAACGCAAACTTTATATGGACTTAATATAGGGTGCAATTTTAAAACTATTCTTGTGTCAGTATCTGAAATCTTTTCTTCCGTGTATGCGTCGCACAAGAACGCCAGTGTTACTCGATCTGCTCCCAAGGACGGTTCAATTACGTACGGAATATATCTTTCGCTCGTTTCCTGGTCAAAATAATCAAGATTCTTCCCAGAATGCTCTTGATGTTTCTTCAAATCATAATCGGTCCGGTCTGCAATGCCCCACAGCTCGCCCCATCCAAACGGAAACTTGTACTCAATATCGCTTGTAGCACTCGAATAATGGCACAGCTCCTCTTTTTTGTGATCGCGAATTCTAATATTTTCAGGTTTTAAATTTAAATTCAAAAGCCAGTTCTGACAAAAATCTTTCCAAAACACGAACCACTCTAAATCAGTACCGGGCTTACAGAAAAATTCGAGTTCCATTTGCTCAAACTCACGTGTTCTAAAAGTAAAGTTCCCCGGAGTTATTTCGTTTCTAAAAGATTTACCTATTTGCGCAATCCCAAACGGAATTTTTTTTCTCATGGTTCTCATGACATTCGTAAAATTCACGAAAATTCCTTGCGCTGTCTCCGGTCTTAAATAAATTTCACTCTTGCTTTCTTCTGTTACACCCTGATGAGTTTTGAACATTAAATTGAAATTCCGAATTTCTGTAAAATTATTAGATCCACAATTCGGACACGTAATATTATTGTTTTTTATATAATCTTCCATGTCTTTGAAACTCATACCGGCCGGGTTATAATTACTGTTTTCAATTAAATTGTCAGCTCTGTGACGTGTTTTGCAGTCTTTGCAGTCCATTAACGGATCTGAAAAATTATTTGCATGACCTGAAGCTTCCCAGACTTTGGAGTTCATTAATATTGCACTGTCAAGATTCGTATTATACTTACACTCTTGGACAAACTTTTTTGTCCAGGCTTTTTTAATATTATTTTTTAGCTCGACTCCCAACGGACCATAGTCCCATGTGTTCGATAATCCACCATAAATTTCTGAACCCGCAAATATAAATCCACGATTTTTACATAAATTTACTATCTTTTCCATAAATATACTAAAACTCACGGCCTCCTGAAATTTTTTTCAATAATATATATTACTATAACTTATATAAAAAATTATTGAAAGTTTTAAGCTTAGCTCAGGATTTACAGGATTTTTCTTGAATTTTATTTATATTCGCGAATGGTGCAAAAATAATTATATTTAAAAAATACGTTATTAATCTCCAAACCAATATAGCCGATTTTATGGTGTTTTCAGTAAAAAACATAGAAAAAAACAAATAAAAACTGCTTTCTGCTGCTCCTGAGCCTCCGGGCAACGGCATAAAAGATGAGATCATAGTAACAATTGCTTGAGCTGTTATCATGTCAAATATACTTGCCCCGGAAAAATTAAAAGCTCTGTATATCATGTACGGAATGGAAAACATAAAAGTAAGCTGTAATATCACCAAAAAAGAAATATTTACCAATAATCTCTTGTTTTTGTATAAACTCATATTGCTCTCGTGAAATTTTTCAAGTTGTTCTGTAATATTATTTTTTGTCTTTTCTATATTTTTTATAATTTTTACTTTGAACAAAAAATTTAAGCAGAAATTTATGATTTTGTCGGTCAATTTTTTGTTAACAGAAAACATGAATATAAATATTATTACTATAGCATGTGATATAAACCCAAACGCCGCCAGAAATATCATTAAACTTTTTGACTCGCCAAAAAACATGTTTATATTAAAAACTATGGAAACCAGACTATATATCGTAATAATAGTCTGGTATATCAGAAATTTTTGTATTAAACACGCAGAAGATACGCCTGTATTTATATTTTGTTTTGTAAGAGAGTATATCTGCGCAGGTTGTCCACCGACTCCACCCGGAGTTATTGCTGTATAAAACTGTCCTACGCAAGTAGTTCTGACAGCTTTCGAAATACTGTAATTATTATCATAATTTTTGACAAATTTATATAATATCATCCCGTCTACGATAATATTTAAAATCTGAAATAAAAATCCTAAAAATAACCAGAAAAAATTGAATTTTGAAGCATAATTTATTAAATCTATAAGCCCATTTTCAGATACAAGAAAATATATTATAAATCCTATGGGTACCAGCAAAGAAAGTATATTGAAAAGTTT
>JAFQKZ010000015.1 GCA_017414725.1 Clostridia bacterium | reverse complement strand
GTCTTGTACTATTTTTCTGGCTTGTACGATCTCCATCGGCAAATTCTCTTTTATTTCGACCAAAATTTTTGCTATTTTTTTTATATCTACGACGCTTTTTCCACCGGACATAGGTAATTGCCATGCTGAATCGAGTAATTCTTCGATTTCATTCAGCAATTTTTCTATACTGACCATACGAAATTCTCCTATCTTTTTTATGAAAAATATATAAAAATTCTATTTTATACCTTTTCATACAAACTTACCAAAATTTTACCATAATTGTACATTTTTTGCAAATATAAATTTTTTGGCATATTAAACAAAATTTTGTCCGAGTTTTCTTTTAATGTTTCTATAACTATAATTTCAGGTAAATTTGTCATATTTGTAATCAAATCTAAGGTTTTATTTAATAATTCAATCTGTTCATACGGTGGATCTAGGAAAAATATGTCCACCCCTTCCATCTCATCTAAATTGTTATTGAACAATTCTAACGCACAAGAATTTATTAATTTAATATTATGTTTAGATTTGATTTTAGATATATTTCTTTCGATAATCTTCGAATTATTAAAATCTTGTTCGGAAATGATTACTTTTTTTGCACCTTGACTGTATGCTTCGATGCCTATCTGTCCTGTTCCTCCAAATAATTCTGCAAAAATTTTGTCTTTTATCTTGAATCTCAGTATGTCAAAAATCGATTTTTTTATCCTATCTTTCGTAGGTCTGAGATCAGGATTTTTACATGATTCTAATATTAAACCCCGAAATTTTCCCGAAATTACATTCAAATATAATCACCATTTTGATTTTTATTTAATATATCTGTAAATTTATCTAAAATTTTTGCACAATTTTTTGATGAAATATTCACAAATTCTTTAAATTCGCATACCGAATTATTGTTTAAACTGTCTGAAACTGCACGTATAATTCCAAAATCTGTGTTGTTAATATAACATGTTTGTGCGATGCTGCCCGCTTCCATATCGCAAATTGTACCACCAAACTCTTTCTGTAACTTAATTTTGTCTTCTTTTTGAGATATAAACTGATCTCCGGTCAATATTATGCTTTTGTTAACTTTGAACCCGCAATTTGGCTCAGAAATATTAAACAAAATATTAATTATCCATGGAGTACACTCTATTAAGATTTTGTTAAGCCCACTTATTTCCCCTTTTTGCCGGTTCGGAAACGCTGATACATCAAAATCGTGTTGAATTGCGCCTGTCGCGATGACTATATCGCCAATGTCAAGCTCGTGTGTTAGAGAGCCTGCAACCCCAATATTTAATATTAAATCCGGGTTAAATTTTAGTATCATTGTTTGACAGCTTATCGCTGCATGGACCTTTCCGACACCGGATAAAACTAGTACGCACTCGATATTATTTAATAATCCTGTAATAAATTCAAAGTTGTTTATTTTCGAAATTTTAATATTATGTATTATTTTTTTGATTTCATTTAACTCTTCTTCAAGAGCACATATTATCCCTATCATAAATCTAGATTAAACTCCGTATGTTAATTAACTAATTTTATATTAATTCTTTGATTGCTTCAAGTGCTAAAAAATAACTGTTTTTCCCTAAACCTACAATTTGACCTACGCAAACGTCTGCAATTACCGAATGCCTCCGGAATTCCTCGCGAGAATATATATTTGTCATGTGAACTTCTACAAATGGTACTCGAATGCTCGAAATTGCGTCGCGAAGTGCATAACTATAATGACAAAGCGCTCCGGGATTTATTATCCCCCCATCAAAATTATTCCGTGTGTCATGCAATTTATCTATAAGCGCGCCCTCCCAGTTGCTCTGAAAAACCTCGCAATTTAAATTAAAAGTTTCTCCGCGAGCAATAATCTGAGATTTTATGCTCTCAATGGTTTCTTCGCCGTATATACTTTTCTCGTAAATCCCTGTCATATCTAAATTTGGGCCCAGTAGAACTATAATATTTTTTCTTTTCATAACAATTTCTCCGGTTCTAATTTATTTTTTTCTCGTTCGTATTTTGTTTTCTAGTTTGCGCTTGAATTTCATGACTAAATTGCTCGGTTTACTTACAGGATTTACCAGAATTGACTTGATGTGTAATAAATTTGCAGCTAAAATATCAGTAAATATTTGGTCCCCGACTAATATAATATTATTAAAATCACACGATATTTTTTTAATAGCCTGCTTGATTTTGAATCCCAACGGCTTGCAACTCATAGATATCCATGGAATATCAATGTCAAATTTATTTAAATTTTCTGTGAATTTTTTAACACGCTCTTCTGTGTTGTTTGACACAAATATAATCTTGATCTTTTCTTCTTTTAGCGAATTTAACCAGTTTATAATTTCTTCAGAAATGTTGTTTGAATCTGGCGCAACTAACGTGTCGTCTATGTCCAAAATCAAACCACAGATATTGATTTTTCTTAACATATCAATCGAAATATCCGTTATTTTGTCAATTACATATGTAGGCGAAAGTATCAATATGGTCACTCCGAATGAATTATACTTATAATTTTGCTCCCCTATAATCGGGGAGCTTCGAAAGTTATTGTCTTAATGTCGACGCATTTTGTGAGCTCTACGGCGAGCTTTTTCAGATTTAATCTTATCTTTTAACGATGGCGGAACAAAAGCCTCTCTGTCCCGTACTTCTCGAATTTTACCCCGACTTTGCATGCTGAAAGTTCTCAGCATGTTATTGAAATTTTTTTCTTTATCAATAACCTGACTATCGACACCGGGAGTTACTTCTTCAACATTAGGTTGCTCCGAAATCTCGGCAGGAACTTGAGTTTCAACAACGGATGCATTAAAGCTCTCGACATCATTTGAAACGGAGTCGGTTTCTGCAGAATAATTTCCAGAATCGGTTAATTCATCGCCGTTATTAGTTAAATTGTTATTAAACTGCGAATATGTATTGTTTACAATATCTGAGACGAGCTCATTTACAGTTGCAGATTGATTATTAGATAATTGCTCTTCAGTTGATATTTCCTCTGGGTTAGGCATCTTCTGTTTACCTCCAATCTGTATAAACAGTCGTGCTTAATCACAAAAAATTATTTAAAATTTTAGCTTAAACACACGAATTTAATTATATTATATACCGTTTTGTAATGTCAATAGATTTTTTTAGTTCGGAGAGTGCCAGAGGGGCTTAAGGCAAGGTGTAGTTAAAGATATAGAAATAAATATGTAAAATATATGGCGAGTAAATAAACGAATTGTTTTTAAAAGAGATAAAACTCCAATTTACAGTGTAATTTCAGTGTTTCCGAAATTATTTTGTAACAATCAAAAAACTCTCCTAGAACATAATATATTTAATATAAAATAAATTAGGAGAGATATTAGTAATCATGGATGACTTTAGAGTAAATATTGATATAGACCCAAGCGAGATAGAATTTTACACTGTCCAAAAAGGTGATACTTTAAGAAAAATCGCGGAAAGATACTGGGGCGACCCGGAAAATTATAAAAAAATTATGGAACTAAACGGCCTGATAAACACTATGATATACCCTGGACAGATTTTAAGAATACCGGTAAATAATAATTCAAATATAATATTTTACAGAGTAAAATCCGGAGATACGTTATGGAAAATCTCAGAAAAATTTTTAGATCACGGATATAAATATCAAGATATTATGAGAGATAATAAATTAACGACAGATATGATATATCCGGGTCAGATTTTAAGAATTAAAATATAAATTATTTTACTTGTACTTTTAGAGCACCGCCCGGAGGCAAAATAGAAATACAGCCCGGGCTACCTAGGGTACAGGTCATTTTACATGAATTATTTAAAGCAGGAGCGTTTCTTAATAATACTGTAGGTGATCCGGGGAGCCACATAGGAGGCAAAAACGCAGGTGTACACGGAGCTGTTGCACCGACGGCTTTTGCAGCAACAGCAGCCGGATTTGTAGGAGAGTTACAAATCCCGAAGACGCCTTTAGGGATGTCCATTATATTTAAAGCAGGTTTGTTCTCTGCAATAGCTTTAGGATCTGTTCCAATAAGAGGCAACGGGTTTGCACCATGCATACATTGACATTGGGTGGACATGTTTACGAGATTTCCCATACGAACACTCCTACTGTATTTATATTGATTTTAAAAAAACACGAAATTATAAACTCATGATTTATTATAAATATTTTGTGCAAAAACATCAATAATTAAAAACAATGTAGAAAACTTTTATATTAAAATATTAAATACAAAATATGTGGTTGTTTAAATATATATAATTTAAAATTATTTTTTGAATATTTTTATACAAGTTGCACTCTAGGGTGCAACTAAAATACTATTTTCGACATATTTATAGAAGATGTTTTAAAAAATTACAAATTTTGATTTTATTTTTTGATTTTTAATAAACAGAAAGGTCTTGTTAATTACATGACGAATTCAAAAACAAGTAAAAAAGAAAATAAATTTTGCGAATATTATACAGAAACAGGAGATATAAAAGAGTCAGCTGTACGAGCCGGATATAAAAATAATCCTGAAAAAACAGGTATCGAATTACTATATACAGAGAAAATATCAAATAAAATCAAAAAATTATATGAAATTAAAAAAAAGAATTTAATTTATCAGACTATAGTCGGTTATGAAAAATTGGCATTTGGAAATATCTCAGACTGTATAAAATTATTATTTTGCGAAAATTTGAATTTTAATGATCTGAAAAAAATGAATTTATTTAATATTTCTGAGATAAAAAAGCCAAAAGACGGTTCTATGGAAATAAAATTTTTTGATAGAATGCGAGCTTTGGAAAAACTCGAACAAATAGATAATTTAAAAAATTCCGAGAAAGAGCCGTTTTATTATGCTCTTGAAAATAGTATCAAAAATTTCGAAAGCACGGGAGAATAAATAATATTTTGGAATTTAAAGAATTTTCGAAAAAACAGATTATAGTACTTACTTGGTGGCTGAAAAATTCTAAATATAATAATTATGATTCAATAATTTGTGACGGGTCTATCAGAAGCGGCAAGACTTTATGTATGTCTATTTCTTTTGTATTATGGGCATTTTATAAATTTAATAATTCAGCTTTTGGGTTATGCGGAAAGACTATAAGATCTCTGAGAAGAAATTTAGTGACACCAATATTACCGGTTTTGAAAAATTTAGGATTCGAGTGCAGACAAAAAATATCAGAAAACATACTTGAAATAATATACGAAGACAGAACAAATATTTTTTATTTATTCGGAGGCAAAGACGAATCTTCTGCGAGTTTAATACAGGGCATGGCTTTGTCAGGAGTGTTGTTTGACGAAGTAGCTTTAATGCCAAGATCTTTTGTCGAACAAGCTTTGGCGCGATGTTCTGTTTCAGAATCTAAATTTTGGTTTAACTGTAATCCTGAATATCCCGGACACTGGTTTTACACAGAATGGATACTAAAAAAAGAATCTCGCAATAGTTTATATTTAAAATTTAACATGAATGACAATCCGTCTTTATCTGAAAATTTAAAACAGAGATACGAAAAATTATATACAGGAGTATTTTACCAGAGATTTATAAAAGGCGAGTGGGTAGCGCTCGAAGGGCTTGTGTATCCGTTTATGTCACAAGATGTATCTCAAAATTTATATTACTCCGATATTCCAATTAGTAATATTAATAATATTAATAATAATAATTTCGAGAAATATATATTATCTTGTGATTACGGAATAGTTAATCCGACGTCATGCGGGCTGTGGGGATTATTAAATAATATCTGGTACAGAATAGACGAATATTATTATGATTCGAGAAAGCACGGAGAAACCAGAACTGACGAAGAACATTATAAATATATTTGCAATATGCTAAAAGATAATTATGTTTTAGATCAAGAAGTAAGTTATATAATAGTCGATCCGTCAGCCGCGAGTTTTATTACTTTAATTAAAAAAAATAATACATACAGAGTTATACCTGCGAAAAACAATGTCATAGAGGGCATAAAAGAAGTCTCAAGATTATTGAAAAGAGGTGATATAAAAATATGTAAAAACTGTACGAATTCAATAAGAGAGTTTTCTCTTTACAGATGGCAAAGCGGGGTAAACAAAGATAATCCTGTAAAAGAAAACGATCATGCCATGGACGACATCAGATATTTCGTAAGCACGGCATTAAGCACAGAATACGAAGATGAATTTTGTGCGTTTGCGTATTCCAGAAATTAATTTTAATAATATTTAATAATATTTTAATAGTAAAGGAGTAATTCACATAAGCATGTTAGATTTTTTGAAGACAAAAAAATCAAAAAATTTAAAAATCTCAGATCTTGCTGTACAGACATGCTCGAGTATAAATAATAATTCTGGGCATCCGTTTGACGAGATACAAAAGTACAAGCCATTAACAGTTCCGGAAATAAAATTATACAGAGCGTTACGAGAAGCTGTACCGATTATAGACGCAGCAATTTCGAAAATTATACGTTTGACAGGCGAATTTAAAATCAAGTCTGATAATTTAGAATTAGAATATTCACTTAATAAATTTATTGATAATGTCCAAGTAAATTCTTGCGAGCGCGGAGCAAATAGTTTTATATTATCTCATTTAAATCAATTATTAACTTATGGTACTGCTGTAGGAGAAATAGTAATAAATCCTGAAAATAATTCTATACAAGCTTTGTATAACGCCTGTTTATCAGACGTAGTATTAACTACAAAAAACAGTCCGCTGGATTTATTGGTACTAAGAAAAAAATAGAATAATAATAATTATGATTTTGAGCCTGTTAAGTATCCTGAGTTGGTATTAATATCTTCTTTGAATCCCGAACCCGGAAATATATACGGAAATTCTATAATGAAAGGTCTACCGTTTGTAAGTAATATTTTACTGAAAATTTTTCACAGTATAGGCGTGAACTGGGAAAGAATAGGAAATATCAGATTTGCGGTTACATATAAACCCGGCGATTCCAACGGAGAAAAAATATATTCAAAAGAACGAGCGTCACAAATAGCATCAGAGTGGAGCAAAGCTATGAGTGATAGCAAACACCCGAGTGACTTTATAGCTATAGGAGACGTTCAAGTAAAAGTCATCGGTGCGGATAATCAAATATTAGAAAGTCAAGTTCCGGTAAGACAAATGCTCGAACAGATAGTAAGTAAATTATCTATACCGCCGTTTTTGTTAGGTCTAAGCTGGTCCACGACAGAAACTATGTCGAGTCAACAGTCTGAGATTTTATCAAGTGAGCTTGAGTCATACAGAAGATTATTAAATCCGATAATTAAAAAAATCTGTGATATGTACTTGAGACTAAATAATTATCAAAGTAATTACGAAATTGTCTGGGAGAAAATAGACTTAAAAGATCAGTTACAGAGTGCAAATTCGAGATTTATAAACGCTAAAGCACACGAAATCGAAAAGCGTTTGGAAAATCAAGAATATTTAAAATAAATTTAAAAAATAAAAATTATATATTACAGGGGGAATAAAAACATGACAAAAGACGGATATATTCTAAAAAATAATAATTTAAGTTCTGTTCAGAACAAGACTCAAAGTACTGTAAGCGAACGGGATTTAGAATTAATTAATAAACTAACCAGAAGAAAATTTAATGCAGATGAAATTTACGTATTTTCGTTAATATTATGTGACAATGACATAGACAGGGAATACGAGAGATTTACAGATAATTCTTTGCACAAACTCGAGAAATTATATGTCGGCAAAACAGGAATTCTGGATCACAAACCCAGTAGTAATAATCAAACAGCAAGAATATTCGAGTGCAAAGTTGAAAGCGTACCAAACAGAAAAAACTGTATAAATCAAGATTATAAAAGATTAATAGCGAAAGCTTATATGCCCAGGTGTTCTAAGAACGAAAATATAATTCTCGAAATAGATTCTGGAATAAAAAAAGAAGTCAGCGTTGGTTGTTCTATAGAAAAAATGACATGTTCTATATGTAACAAAAATATAAAATCCGGAGACTGTGTACATATAAAGGGCCAAAAATACAAAGATCAAGTATGTCATGTAATACTTGATAATCCCGTAGATGCGTACGAATGGTCTTTCGTAGCAGTTCCTGCACAGAGAGAAGCAGGTGTGATTAAAAATTTTAATAATAATAATTTTAATAATTTGAAAGGAGGTGAAAGAAATATGGACGAGATAAAAGATTTTGTAAACAAAAACAAAAATAATACTCACGAAATTTTTGAGTTTATAAAATCTTTAAAAGAAAAAGCAGAAATCGGACAAGTTTATTATGAAGAACTAAAAAACGAAGTTATTAAATTGTCTTCTATAATTCAGCCTGATATTAATTTAATGACTATGAAAAGTGTCACAGAAAAATTGTCTATAGAAGAACTAAAATCTTTTAGGGATTCGTTTAGATCCAGATTAGCTAAAATGGTTCCAGCAAAACCACAATTTAATCACATAAATAATCTAGAAAAAACAGAATCCCCAGAAACTAAAAATATACAATTTCAAATATAAATTCAAATATAAAATATAACAAAAAATAAAAATAAAAAATATTAGTGGAGGAAAAAATTTAATGTTTTGCGATAATTTAAAATTAGAAAAAAGCATGTATAACGTATCTAATAAGAGTTTTACAGAAGTACTTGAAGAACTTGATCCGTCAGAAAATTATAAAAATACGAGTTTTGAGAATCTAGATGCATATCAAAGACAGCTAAAAAGATTTGATATTAAAGTAAGCGGTCCCGGCTGTGACACAGTAGAAAAATTTTTCTGCACACCTGATTCGGCAGTATTATTTCCAGAGTTTTTGACACGTGCGATTAAACAGGGCATAAAAACTTATGATATTTTAGATTCGATAGTAGCTGCTACGACAAAAATACCCGGCGGAGACTACAGATCTATATCTGCTACTATAGAAGCACTTAACAGATATGATATTCCTGAGGGCGAAAGTATCAGACGTGTAGATGTACGCAAAAGAACAGAACTGGTAAATATGATTAAACACGGAAGAATGCTTTCGAGTTCGTATGAAGCGTTGAGATATCAAAATCTAGATGTAATAGCAGTCGTGCTGAAACAAATAGGTATGGACATAGCAAGAGAACAGCTTAATGATGCACTTGAAGTATTACTTGGAAGCGATGAGTTTACTGCTGCAGACGTAATAGAAGCAGAATACGCGACTACTCCAAGCGCTCCGAAATTACAATATTCGCACTTGCTACAATTATGGAAAGAATTAAATCCGTATAAATTAAATATTATGTTAGCTTCAAGCAAAACTATAAATGATATTTTGTCTCTGGAAGAAATGCGCGATGCAACGGCAGGATTAGATTTCCAAGGAACCGGAAATATTATTACTCCCATGGGTGCAAAATTAATAGTTTGCGAAAACGTAAGTGATTATAATATTATCGGCGTAGACAAAAACTTTGCTTTACAGATGATCCAGTCCGGGGATATTGTAATAGAATACGACAAAGTTATAGACAAGCAGCTTGAGCAGGCGACTATAACTATGACTACCGGATTTTCCAGAATATACAGAAATTCAGTAAAAGTCCTAGACTACAGTATTTAATAATATTTTAATATAAAACTAACGCCCTTTATAAATATTTATGAAATTTATAGAGGGCAAATATAAAATTATTAAAAATATAAAATTAGGAGGTATATTATTGGTATTACAGGAAGTTTTGGATAGATTTGCGTTAATAGCCAATTTATCTGCAGACGAAGTTACTCCATGGATAGAAATATGTGAAGACAGTATATCAGAAATAGAAAGTAATTTAAGAGAAAATATAGATCAAGAATTAAACTCAAGAAGATTAGAAGCCGCAGCAGCAGGTCTTTCGTTTTATAAATATAGTTTATATAGAGCTTCCGGAGCGGGCATGGAATCTTTTAGTGCAGGCGAATTAAGAATCAAAACAAATTCATCTGAGAACGTAAAAATAGCATATAAAGTCTGGCAAGAAGCTAAAAATTCTATATATGACTTGTTAAAAGACAATAATTTTGTATTTGAAAGAATAGTTTCGTCATGATTATTAACACTAAAAAAATAATTTCAGATTACGGTCAAGATATAGAAATAATACATAATAATAATAGTTTACAAACTCGTGCTGTTATACAAGCTTTGAGATCTGATTTGCAAAGTAATTTGTACGGCGATTATCAAGATCTTGACAATATCACAGAACAATATTTATACATAGGCATTTCAGAAAGTGACTTGAGTAATAAAATAAAAAATTTCGATAATATAATTATAAAGACAAGCACAGATAGTTACGTAATCAAAAAAATAGAGCCCGTATATTTATCTAATGAAATAGTATACGAAAGAGGTGTACTTGAGAAAATATAATAAATTAAAAATATTAAATTAAATAAAACTGGAGAAAAATATGCATAAAATTATTAATTTCAATAATAATTTTTCTGAGAGCATAAACATATCAGGTAGAATATTTAACATAAAACTTCTTTCTGCGTATGAATTTATATTATTTTTAAACGAGTACAATAAATTAAATAATTATTTGAAAGCAAAAAAATTATACACAAAATTTTCAGATAGTGCCGTAGAACAAGCATGTTTAGCATATTTTTGTTTATATAATAATTATAATAATATAGACAAAAAAATATTTTACAGTCCGATTGTAGTGCTCAAGAATTTAACGCCGTGGGAATTAAAATATATTTACAAAAAATATATAAAATTACAGAACAGAACAAATTTTTATAATTTCAAAATGAGAGATGTTTTCGAGAAATTAAAAAAAATTTGCATAAATAATTTGTACAAAAAGTACAAAAAAATCAGAAATAAATTTATAATTAATTAATTTTTTTCTATTGACTTTTATATATATCATGATAAAATATTAGAGTAGTATAAAAAAATAGAGTGATTGTAAGAGTGGGAGTTCCCGCTCTTTAATTATTATAAATATTAAAATTAATATATATAGGAGGAAAATTAAAATAAATATATCACAAAAAATTTATGATCTGATTAATTCTACAGTACAAGAGTTAGAATATAATATTTGGGATATCAAATTTCTGAAAGAGGGCCCAAATTGGTATTTAAGAATATTTATAGAAAGACAGGATAATCAAAATATTTGTATAGAAGACTGTGAGAAAGTAAGTAGATCTATAGATAATTTATTGGACGAAGCAGACATAATAGAACAGTCATATTGTCTTGAAGTATGTTCTCCGGGGATAGACCGTGAATTATCTACAGATGAACACTTGGAAAAATATACAAATCATAATATTAATATAAAATTAATAAGACCGGAAAATAATATAAAAAATATATCCGGGGAATTAGTTTCTTTTGATAATTTAAATATAAATATATTAAATAATTCTGAAATCAAAAGTATACCCAGAAAAAACATAGCTCATATTAATTTAAATAATAATTTTAGTAATTAAAAGGAGTTTTACGAAAAAATTATGAATATTGAAATTTTTGAAGCGCTGAGAGCACTTGAAAAAGAACGCGGAATATCAATGGACTTTATGCTTGAAAAAATTAATAAAGCTATAGTCACGGCGTGTAAAAATAACTATGGCGGTAACGAAGATGTTACTATAAATATTGATGAAGAAGCAGGTACTTTTGACGTAAGTTTATTAAAAACCGTAGTAGACGACGTTGAAGATCCGTACAAAGAAATAAGTCTGAAAGAAGCTCTTGAGTTAAAAAAAGACGTTCAAGTAGGCGAACAAATAGGAGTATTATTAAATACGAAACAATTTGGGCATATTGCCGCACAGACTGCCAGAAATATAATCAGACAGGGCATAAAAGACGGAGAAAAAAATCAAATTGCTGAAGAGTTTGAATCTAAAAAAGACAGTATAGTAATAGCTCTTGTTGACAGAATCGACAGGAATACCGGTACGTTTATTTTGAAAATAGGCAAAGCCGAAACTACTTTACCTGTAAATGAACAACTGGGTTTAAGTAACGTAAAAGAAAACTCAAAAATAAAAGTATATATTTCAGATGTAATAGTTACTGAGAAAGGCCCAAGAATATTAGTTTCGAGATCGCATCCGAGATTTGTTGCAAAATTAATAGAAAACGAAGTTCCTGAAATCCATGACGGTACCGTAGATATTAAAGCTGTGGCACGTGACGCTGGGCTGAGAACAAAAATAGCTGTTATGAGTCGTAATCCCAATGTTGATCCGGTAGGTTCATGTATTGGAACTCAAGGTCGTAGAATAAGTGCGATTTTGCAAGAGCTGGGATCTGAGAAAGTCGAATTGATAGAATTTAATGACAGGGTTTTGGAATTTGTTTCAAACGCTCTGGCACCCGCAAAAGTAACTAAAGTCGAATATGACAGAACTCAGGAAAAAGCATGTATAGCATACGTTCCGGAGAATCAACTTTCTTTGGCTATAGGACTAAAAGGACAAAACGCCAGACTTGCTTCTATATTAACTGAGTATCGTATAGATATTAAGTCTGACACAGAGCTTGCAAATAAATAAAATTAAAATATAAAAATATACATGAAAGAACAGAGAAGTTATGGAAGAAAATAATAACACTCAAAATAATACTGAAAACAGTACTCAAGAAAAAAAGCCTAAAAGAACCAGAAAAGCAAAAAATAATAGTGTACCGAAGATTATTAATATTCGTAGGTGTATTGCGTGTGGAGCGCACAGACCTAAAACTGAAATGCTTGCTATTGTAAGGCCGCCGAGAAAAAACGGCGTCAAGTGTATGGAGTTAAAAATACAAGACGGAGCTTTGCCTAAAATCGGACGCGGAACATATGTTTGTAAATCTGTGGCGTGTGTTTTAAAAGCAAAAAAATACAAAAGATTCGAAAGATCTTTTACACAACCTATGGCTCCGGGTACTTACGAGCAGCTTGAAGAAATGGCACGTGAGTCAGAACAAAAATATGAAGCTGTACGAGCAGAAATAGCTAAATTAAATAACAACGTTGAGTTATTTATAAATAAATTGGTAGAAGAGGGGAAATTTGAAGAACTTGACAGACTCGGATACTATCAGTATTTGGCAAGCAAAGAACGAGCTAAAATCAAAGCCCGACAAGCTGAAGAAGCAAGAGCAGAAATGCTTGAGTTCAGTAAAAAATATTACGCTATGCTCGAGCGAGAATCTAAAAAATCAAAAAATAATAACTCAGAATCAAATTCTGAACAAAACACCGAACAAGTCAAAGAATAAATTCTTATTATTTTTGGGATTAGCTAAAAAATCACGAAATTTACTTTTCCAAGCCCGGTGGCTTCGAAGGCATCGGCACCGAAGGACTCGGATGGCTGCAGCGCGTGAAG
>JAFQKZ010000111.1 GCA_017414725.1 Clostridia bacterium | reverse complement strand
ATAATATATAATATATATTTTCCTAAATTATTTTTGTATTTTAGAATAAATCCCGTAGCTTTTTCTATGGGATCTATTAATATTTACTGGTACGGAATTATTATAGCTATAGGCTTTTTACTTGCATATATATATATTTCAAAAAAATCTCGAGATTTTGATATTACAAACCAAGAACTTGATAAATTCGTAATAATATCAAGCGTAATTTCGATATTATGCGCGAGATTATATTATGTAATTTTTTATCCCGGAGATTATTATATAAAAAATATTAACAAGATTTTTTGTATATCTGAAGGTGGCCTCGCGATTTACGGTGCGATCATAGGCGGGATTTTGAGTATATATATATTATCCAGAATTTACCAAAAAAACGTATTAAATATATTAGATTTGATGTCGTTTGGAGTAATCATAGGCCAAGCTATAGGACGCTGGGGAAATTTCGTAAACCAAGAAGCTTTTGGCTCAAACACAGATTTATTATTTGGCATGTCGAGCGAAAACACAAATTTCCAGACTGTACATCCGTGTTTTTTATACGAATCTCTATCATGTTTTATTATTTTTATAATTCTAAATATTTATCACAAAATTAATAAAAACAAAAAGCCCGGAGATTTGTTTTATTTATATATTTTTCTGTACAGTCTTACACGAATATTTATAGAAACTTTACGCACAGACAGTTTAATTATTCCGTATACAAATATTAAAATTTCGCAGATTTTGGGTGTGATTTTGGTTTTGGTTTCTGGGTGTAAATTAAAATATTTTATTAAGAGGAGCATAAAAACACAAAAATGGACCCGATAACAGTATCTCAACTAAATAGTTATGTTAAAGCTATGCTTGACATGGACACGAATCTTAGGAATATATTAATTTCCGGGGAGATTACGAATTTCAAAAAACACAGTTCCGGCACGCTTTATTTTTCTCTGAGAGATCAGGAAAGCATAGTAAAAGCTGTAATGTTTTCGAGCAAAATAACTAAGAAAAGTAATACTGAAAATTTAAAAAACGGAATGCAAGTAGTTGTTCAGGGTAACGTAAGGTGCTACGAAAACACCGGATCTTATCAAATATATGTAGAGAAAATATTTATAGATGGAACTCTGGGTAATAATTACACAAAACTCGAATTATTGAAATTAAAATTATTATCTCAGAATTTTTTTGATGAATCTCGCAAAAAAAATATTCTGAAATATCCTCAAAAAATCGGAATTATTACTTCTGAAACGGGATCAGTGATTCAAGATATACGTAAAGTTATTTCGCGTAGATATCGTGTGTGTGAACTGATTTTGTATCCTGTGGAAGTTCAGGGAAAAAATTCATGTAACAAAATTTGCTCGGGAATTAGATATTTTAATACCCCTGAGAACCAAACGGATGTAATTATAATCGCACGCGGCGGGGGTTCGAACGAAGATTTATCTGTTTTTAATGAAGAAAATCTTGCCGTAGAAATTTACAATTCAGAAATCCCGATTATATCAGCGATCGGTCACGAAACAGACTTTACGATATGTGATTTAGTTGCTGACAGACGTGCTTCAACACCATCTGTGGCAGCAGAAATTGCTGTTCCGGATTCTGAAAGTATCATAAATTTAATAAATAACTACGAAAAAAATTTGGAGATTTCTGTGAATAATATATTTGACAGAAAAACTCAAAAAATAAATTTACTTGATAATTTGATAAACACTTATTCGCCTGACAATAAAATCAAGAATTATATGAATTCTGTTAATTATTTTAATGAATTGTTAATAAAAAATATGAGCTTTTATCTTGCCAAAAAAGAATTTATAATAGAAAATTTGAATAAAAGACTCGAGAAATATTCTAAAAATAATATTTTAGATCAGGGCTATAGTATTATTTTCGATAATATATACAAAAAACATATTAAAAGTATTTATGATTTTAGTGATAATACTAATAAAATTGATATTATCATGAAAGATGGTAAAATTGAGTGTGAGATAAATAATATTAAAAAAATTTAATCTGGGAGAAATTTTATGACTTTTGAAGAACAAATTAAAAAGCTTGAAGAAATTGTAAATATTTTAGAATCCGGCGAAAAAACTCTGGAAGAAACTGTGAAACTATACGAACAAGGCCGTGAGATTTCGCAAAATTGTAAAAATATTTTAAATAATTCAAAAGAAAAAATAGTAGTTATTAATAATAATTCGAATCAGGAGATATAATATGAGTTTTTTTGAATTTGACAAAGAAATTTTGGATATCTCTCACAAAGCATTAGAGTTATGTAAAGAAAAATTTAGCGAAATTAACGAGGTTTCTGAATATAATTCTCAGAAAGTTTTAAAAGCATTTATAGATTGCAACGTCAGCGAAAGACATTTTAATTTTACTACAGGCTATGGTTATAGTGATTGCGGGCGTGAGAAGCTTGATGAGTTGTTTGCAAGAATTTTCAACACTGAAGATGCACTGGTTAGATTGAATTTTACTAGCGGGACTCATGCTTTATGTACTGCTTTGTTTGGTATTTTGCGCCCGGGCGATAAAATTTTGAGCTTGACCGGTAATTTATATGACACTATGCACAATATTATTGACTGCCAAAATCAAAATCTAGGGTCTTTGAAAGATTTTAATATTTTATTTGAGTATTTAAATTACGATAATAATATTTACGAAAATATAAAAAACAAATTAAGTAATAATTTTAAAGCTGTTTATATACAAAAATCTCGTGGCTATAGTTTAAGAGATAGCTTAAGTTGCGAAGATATTAAGAAATTAATAAATTTTGTCAAAAATATTAATCCTGAGATTATAGTGATAGTCGATAATTGTTATGGTGAATTTGTCGAGAAAATCGAGCCCAGCGATTGTGGTGCAGACTTAACCGTAGGCTCTTTGATCAAAAATCCGGGCGGCGGAATTGCTCCATCCGGCGGATATATTGTCGGCAAGAAAAAATATATTGATATGTGTGCAAGTAGGTTCATAGCTCCGGGTCTTGGAAAAGAAATAGGCTCAAATCCATACGGATACAGAGATATTTTTATGGGAATTTTCAATGCTCCAAAAATAGTATCCGAATCTTTAAAAACAGCAGTTTTTTGTGCATGTGTTTTTGAGCTGTTAAATTTTGAAGTTTCCCCAAAATATAATCAAAAAAGATTCGATATAGTTCAGTCAATTATACTAAAAAACCCAAAAAATATGATAAGTTTCTGTAAAAATATACAGTCATGTTCCCCTGTAGATTCTTTCGTAAGTCCGGAACCATGGGATATGCCGGGATATAATCATCAGGTAATTATGGCTGCAGGAAATTTTATCTCAGGGTCATCTATAGAGTTGTCTGCCGACGGTCCAATCAAAGAGCCATATGTAATTTGGCTTCAGGGCGGTACAAATTTTGATATGTCCAAAATTAGCATATTAAAATCTGTTTCTGACTTAATATAATAAAAAACACGAATATTTAAGATTCGTGCTAAAATTATATTATAAAATAATTTATTTTTGTTTAATATTATATCTAGGTCTTTTTGAAGATTCAGGTTTCGAAAGACCCGATAGTTTGTCGTCACTAGATTTCATGAATTTTGAAAGCATATCTTCAAAACTTTCAGATTTAGGAGCATTAAAATTTTTAGCTCTAAAATTAGCCTGTCTTGAACGCGCATATTGCCTGTCATCAGTTGTATGATGAAAATCGACATTATTTTCTTTTCTGTAATTTCTAAAAGAATTTTGATTGCTATTTTGAAATTTTTGATTTGCGGTTCCGGAGTTCACGGTCTCACAATCTATAGCATCTTTGATAGATAATGCGATTTTACCGTTATCTAAAACTTTCAGTACTTTTACTTTTACTGTATCGCCGGACTTCAGGTGACCACTTACTGATTTCACGTAATCATGCGAAATCGCAGATATGTGAACTAGCCCAGTCCGCCCGTTTCCTATTTCTACAAATGCACCGAAATCTGATATATTTTGAACTGTTCCGGTCAATATTTGACCTACTTCTATGTTATTTGATTGCTCCATAAACAGCGCCCTCTCTTTGTTTTTTCTTGTAAATTATAAAAAATCCTAAAATAAAATTCGCAAAACTTATTGAACTATATTTTCAAATATTCTTACATTGTCTGAAGAAGAGCCAGAGATATTACTGTCATCGCTTGAAGCCTGGGATATGCTTTCTATCTCCTCCAATTTTTCTGTAATTTCACGATTCCTTTGTTTTTCGATAAGTATTTGTTCATTAATTGAGCGTATCTCACGTGCCTTACGTATTATATTTACGCCTACACGTACAAAATTGAATACAAAAAATAAAACTCCTACAAATATAACTAATTTCAGAGCAAATCTTCTGCTTTTTCTAAGAATTGATCTCATAGTACGACTATTAACTTTCCCTTGAACCATAAATTCTAGAATCTAGACATATTATGTGATAAATGAAGATAAATTTCAAGTATTTTGTTTATTTTTGTGCAAAAAGTACATTTCGCAAAACCGATAAATCCGGCTATTAATCATTTTGTTTGTTTTTTCTAGTTTTTAACTCTATTTTATGTTTAATTTTTCTCGCTATGCTATAAATCCACTCACCAAGACTTGCGTAATAAATTATCCAACCTATACATTCGCCTAAAATAACATAAAGCCTAAACTCTCCATTATTGAACGTTAATATAAATATAAAAGTAATTAAAGAACTTAAAATAAAATACAAAATATCCTGACAAAAAATCCATATATTACTTGTACTTATAATAATTCTAGATAATCTAAATATATCATAAACTACTCCTAAAAAAAATCCAAGCAAAATTGAATAAAAAAACACACAAACTTGATAGTTTAAAATTCCGTACATTTGTTATTTATCACCAAAATTATTTGAATATTTTAGAAAATATTTTTTTGTGAGCTCCAATTTTTTTGTACTCTATAGAATATATCTTCCCGTCTATCTCAAGCTCCCCTGACTCTAAATCTAGTTTCTTTATATTCAAAAATTCTCCGCGAATAATAATATTTTCACTGTCTATGCATGCAATTATGTGTTTATCATCAAAATTTTTCATGTCTTCAATACCTGTTAAACATAACTTTTTTCTGTTTTCTATGCTCAAATCATGGGTTTTCTTTGTCGTATTCATATTTATACACATCTCCGTAAACATATTTTTGTAATATATTTATGTTTGGATTTTAAATATTATTTCTGTAATTTTTTTGATTCGACAAACAAATCATAATATATTATAATTCAAGTAAATTTTAAAAAAATATTTAATATATTTCTTGAAGGGAATGATAAAGTGAACGATTCTGTTAATGAATTAAAAAAGATTCTAGAAGACGACAGTACTCAAAATCGAAAATCTAGTCCTCAAAAGTGGGCATCGTTTGTCGAAAGTACAGTCGTGGATTTTTTAGATCAACATAACATCGAAAAATTATCTATTGAAGATGGTAACGGAAATAAAGCAAAACTTTCCAGAACAAAAGATAATAGTATCAAAATCGAATATTTATCTACAGTTATGATGTAACAAATATAAAAACGCCTGTGATATTTTACATATTACAGGTCATAATATTATTTTTAGATTCAAGAATATAATTTATGGAAAATAATTTTACAGAAACAGATTGTGAATATATGAGACTGGCTATTGAAGAAGCTAAAAAATCTGAGCAAGAATGCGAAGTGCCGGTCGGAGCGATAATTGTAAAAGATAATAAAATATTGTCTAGCGGGCGAAACAGACGCGAATTGTTACAAAACGCTCTATTTCACGCAGAAATAGAAGCGATTTACAATGCATGTAAAATTTTAAATTCGTGGAGATTGTTAGATTGCTCGATTTACGTTACTTTAGAGCCTTGTGCTATGTGTGCTGGAGCTATTATCAATTCACGTATATCAAAAGTTTACTATGGTGCTAGTGATTACAAATCTGGTTCGTGTAAGTCTGTAATAAATCTTTTCGAATTGCCGTATAATCATAAGCCTATAGTGATCTCTGGAGTTCTAGAACATGAGTGCTCTAGTCTGTTGTCAAATTTTTTTAAAAAATTGAGATAGCAAATCAGTATAGGCAATACCGCCCACGTAGAGCCCCAAAGGAGTTGAAGGATGAGATATAGTGGAGTATAGAAATAAAAAAAGGCAAGAAATAAAATAAAGAATATGGAAATAAGATGTGAAAAATGTGGCTAAGAAGAAGGCCAAATAAAAAACGGCAGAACAAAAGCCGGAAATCAAAGATATAGGTGCAAGCACTGCGGAAAAACGTATACCCCCGTAAAAAAGGAAGGATGTATCCGGAAGAGCTAAAAGACCGTGCAATAGAACTATACATGGAAGGAAATAGTGGAAGAACTGTAGGACGATTGCTGAAAATAAGCAAAAATATGTGTTTGAGGTGGATACGGCAAAGAGCTAAAAAAATGAAACCAAAAGATAGAAACAACGAAAGAGTAGAAGTAATAGAAATGGACGAATTATTTACGTTCAAAGAGAGAAAAGACTCCAATTTACATTATGACTCTTGTCAACAGAAAAACTAGAGAAATT